>JABGXW010000109.1 GCA_018675575.1 Bacteriovoracaceae bacterium
CAAAAAACCTTTCATTTTTATTAGATACTTCGCCATCAAAGCGGTGACGTCCACCTGGCGCGACATCGCAAATAGCACCAGTAAGTAAATGAATATTCACACCTTCTTTAGTGTTGATAGTAAAAAACTTTTCTAATGATGGAAAAATCGTTTTAGCCTGTTCAAAAACTTCATTTAGAGGAAGGGCATCAAGATCTTTTATTCTATCTGATTTTGTGAAGACTATCCATGTAGGTCCTAACTCTCCTCTAATATTTTCTTTATAATTTATCAATTGTGTCATCACTTCGTCAGTGAGATCAATTAACAAGAGGTTTAAATCAGTTCCAATCACACCTTCTCTGGCCTGCTCATTAATTCGTTTGTTTAACTCTTGATTTGATTTATGAAGGCCTGGAGTATCGATAAGTATTATTTCAGTTTTATCGATTGAGAAAATGCAACAAAAACGATTTCTAGTTGTTTGTGGCTTACTAGTTACAATAGATAAATCCATTCCCATGAGATAATTTACCAATGAACTCTTACCTACATTTGGTGCTCCAAGAACGGAAACTGTAATAGATTTATTATCTGGATGTTGGTCTTCAATGAGCATAATAACCTCTCTTAATTATTTATAATATATTTATTTTCGTTTAGTATTTTTGCCGCTAATTCTCTTTCTGCTTTTTTCTTAGAGACATGTTTCATCGATGCAATACATTTTCCTTCTATATAAACAGAAATTTCAAATAACTGATCATTTAAAATTTCTGTTTCGTATTCTGGCAATGATTTATAGAGAAACATCGTTTTTTCTTGAAGACGGGATTTGGCATCAAATTGAAGTAATCTTTCTTCATTAATAAAATCTTCATCAAACGATTTCTTGTAATTTTCTAATAAGTTATAAAAACTTTCTCTTGCTGCCTGAAATCCAGAGTCATAATAAATCGCCCCCATGAATGCCTCAAAAGCATCTGCAACAATGGCCTCTTTAAAATTCCCTTTTGATTTAAACTCACCTTTACCTAATAAAAGGCAATGTCCTATTCCAATAAATTGGCCTAATTCAGCAAAAGAAGTTCCATTCACCAAAGAAGAACGAAATTTTGAAAGTTCTCCCTCATTTAATTTAGGAAATTCAGTCATAAGATGTGTGGAAACAAGGATTCCTAAGATTGAATCACCAAGAAACTCAAGTTTTTCATTAGATTGAAGCTCAAACGCTTTAAATTCATGTGCAAAGGATGTGTGAGTCGCAGCACATAAGAAATGGCGGTTATTTTGGAATGTGTATTGTACTTTTTCAAGGGGTTTTCTTGTAGATAGATGATTGACAAAGCTCGCCATTAAGCCGGCTTGAGATTTCAGGTTCAGCTCATTTGATTCCAGTAAGTTATGAATATAGGAGCTTACAAATTCGGTTTGCCCGAAATGCTTACTCAAGGTCGTCTGCTTCACTTCACACTCTCTATTAAATTGTCTTTATTCTTCTATCACCACACCTCGTCATTAGCAAGCTTCGCATTTTCCCTTGTTAAAAACCCCTGACTTTATTACTGTTAGTGTTGAAAACTAGTAAATATTTCATGGGTCACTAAAATGTCTAAGACAAAAAATTCAATCACTAACTCAACTCACGAGCAAGTAGATTTATTGAATTTACAATCAGAGTTTTTTGCTAAGCTTAAAGGCCTTGGTCGATCAATAAATACATTAAAAAATTATAAAACAGATTTAGATTGCTTTAATTCTTACCTGCAAAAAAATCAGACGACAGTAGATATTTCTAATTTTTCAATGCCACAAGTCCTTTTGTATGGAACCTACCTTGAATCTAAATACTCATCAGACAATTCACGTCGTAGAAGAGTACAAGCACTTAGAATCTTTTTTGATTTCCTGGTAGAGCAAAATATAATGAGTTCGAACCCTGTTAGAAAACTACCAACCTCTCCAAAGTTTTTAGATATCCCAAGGCCTACACCCTTTATAGACATAAAGACGTTATGGGAATATCTTCTAGACAGCTCCATAACAAAGAATAATATCAATCGTTTGTTGGCAAAAAGAAATCAAATAAGTATCCTTTTGATTTTTGGTGCAGGCTTAAAAGTATCGGATATTGCTAAGTTAAAAAAATCAAAAGTCACATTAGGTACATCTAAAAATGATCCAGCGAGGGTTATGATCAACCACCCTAAGCGTGATCCTTATACCGTTCCCATTCCTGCAATTTTCAACGAGGTTTATACAGACTATATAAAAGAATTAGAAGAACTTAAAAAGTTTAGTCAGATTGAATTTGATGAAATTCTTTTTAATGCCAATCCCTATAGAATATTAAATGGTGGACTATCTCCGCGAGGGTTAGAAGTTATTTTTGAAGATTTACGAAAAAAGCTAATTATCACACTCACCCCAAAGTCTTTGAGACAAGCTTGTATTTTAAAATGGCTGCAAGATGATGTAAACGACACTTTAATCAAAGAATGGTTAGGAGTTGCACCTAGCTATAGTCTAAAGCTTTATAAAGATCATGTTGATAAAAATTTATATTCTTATGAATTTCTTTTTGAAATATATCAAAAGTACAAAAAGAGAAAGGTGTAATTATTTTGCTTTCTTTCGTGTTTTCTGGGGTCTCCTTCCTACAGGAAGTCCAAGGTCATGGTCTAAGTGCCACCGATCAACTAAGAGTTCATTATTATCAATGCGATAGAATAATAGATCTTTTTCAACAGAATCTAGTCTGAAAACAAGTTCTTTTTGAAGTCGTATTTTATCTCGTTTCTTATGAATTAATAATTCGAGAGCATTTTCTTTCGCTTTCTTCAGTAATATAATTTTCTTATCATAATCAACTGCTGTTAATACTCTTTGCTGATCAAAACTCCAAAGGAAATGATTTACTGAATTAAGCTGTTTAAAGAAATCTTGTTTTCGTTTCAGTAAGAGAACTCTGTATTGACTAGCATCTCCCACTCTTTCTTTTAGACGTCGACTGCTAAATGCCAATAATGTTCCTCGCCGAAAATATCTTTTTGAGCCAAAACAAGGAAATATATCTTTTAAATAAATAACAAAATAACCATCTTCAACTGACCTTACGTATCCTTCACAAAGTCCCCTGCCTACTTTGACTACCATAAATTTAACAAGATCACCTGATCTAAAAAACTTAATATTTCCATTTTCAGATGAAACTTTTAAAA
>JABGXW010000110.1 GCA_018675575.1 Bacteriovoracaceae bacterium
ATTGGCGTAAAGGCCAGTACTAAGAAATAATCCTGCTAAAAGAAGAATTTTTGATATTGTTCTCATTATTTTTCTCCTTTTTTACATTGGGATTTGTCTGCATTTTCTACTCATTTGCAGTCTAATTGTGGTTTAGGTTTAGGCGGAAAAGAGATATAGGTTCCGCTTGCAGAAACAAGTGTTGGGATAACTAGCGTTGTGAATAATGCTAGTGATAAAAAAATTTTTAACATAATTTAAGCTCCATGAATAAAATAATAAAAATAATATAGTAATAATAATATAGTAATAATGACAAACTATACTATAACTTGGCAACATATCTATTAAATATTATTGTAAACTTTTTTATAATAGGTATTTACTTTATATGGTGGATAAAAATAAAATAGTCAATCAATTTGCAATTAGCTTGAAAGAATCTCTTGCATCACTTTTAAAGAATTACGTAGACAAAGAATTTACTGAAGAAAGCTCTCATAACCAGAATACAGAGCTTAAGAAGAGCTTTTATACTGCCTGCATGTCTTTCAATTGCACTGCTGACGAAAAGGTCGATTTAAATATAGGGATCTTTTTACATTGGGAGTTAAAAACTTATCTCGATGTTTCTTCGGGTATGTTGGGTGAAAAATATACCACTTATTCTGATGAAATTGATGATGTTGGTCTGGAAATATTGAATATGACTGTTGGACTGAAAAAGCAGTATTTTTCTGACATTGGACTAAAGCTTGGAGAAACTTTACCTATTAAAATCAGCGGAAACGAATATGCCACGTCAACCTACAAATGTGCGTTGTCAAAAGACATCACCCTCGTTAATAACAATGGCAATAAAGTTAAAATTGTCGTTTATTGCTTTCCAACTGAGAGCTTATATTAATTTTTAACTTTCAAAACTAAGTGAGAGATTGAAACCTGTTTTAGCGGTGCTATAATCTATATCAATAAGTCCTTGACTTTTCGCCTTTCCAAGAATCGAAAGACCTTCTCCCATTCCTGAATAGATATTAGTATTTTCTTTTGAGCTAATGGCATGTGTCAATAAATAATCAAATATTTCTTTATCTGACATTTTATTAATTCCAGGTATTTTGTCCTTTAATTTATCCGCATCGATACCGCTACCATCATCAGAATAGTGAAAGATAACTCTACCGCCTTTTTTACTCGCAGAAATGGTAATATTACCAATCTGCTTTTTCCCGTTGGCCTTTCTCTCTTTATCTGGTTCAATGCCATGAATGACAGAGTTTATCAATAATTGCGAAATATAAGGTTCAAAGACTTGGAATTCTTGATGTGTAATATCCACCGAGTTATCTGATACCTCTATTCTGGCCCTTTTTCCTTCCTTTAAACAAATTTTTGAAAGGTTTGAATTGTATTTTTTTATAAAATATTCGACAGGAAATTTGATTAAATCTTTTAAAGGGGCTGAATTAATCTCGTCTGTGGATAAATATTTTTCATATAAGTCTCTATTTATGCTCATGACATCTGGAGCTTGCCGAAAGTAGGTCCGTTCCTTTAATTGTAGAAGTCCATTGCAAATTAAAATATTAAATAACGATACATAGTAATTATTTTCGGTTAGTTCTTTTGAGTTTTGTGGAAGATTTAAGTTGTCACTCGAAAGGACTTCTAATTGAATATGTTTTATTTCATCGTTCCATTTGAGAAAAAAATCTTCACCATAATCGCCTTGATTTTTTGAAAAATCTAGTACGTTCTTGAAACTTATTTCTTTTTCGAGCTTTTTATTATAAGGAGTTGATAATTTTTGTTTCTTGCTGGTTGCCTCTCTTGGATCTAGTGATTTTTGAAAAGCAATTTGTGTGAAGAATGTATTTAATTGATTTAAATCTTCTTTAAGATAAGGTATATAAGTATTGTTCTTGGATAAACTAATTAACTCATTTATGAATAAATGAACTACTCCCGTTAACGATTTGAAGTCTTCAGTTGCCTCTATAAATGAGTTGGTCTCGTTGAAAGAGGAAGCTAGCTTGGAAAAGCATGTAGACATTTCTTCATTGATTATTGTTAATGATAAAAAAGGTGAGTGGAATGGGTCATCAAAAATATACTTAAAGCATTCTTTTTTATCTTCAAAAATTTCAAGATCATATTTGTTTAGAAGAGAGTTGATATGTTCCTCATTACTCTCTTTTCCTGATAAATATGAAACAAGAGAACGAATAAAATGTGTTGGATTTGGATAAGAAATTATTGTTTTAATTTTAAAAATATTGGATGCAGTATCATTGTATCTTGATAGTATAAAATTTAATTTTTTGAGAGCTGTTGAAAAAGAAGTCACCTGTTTATCAGTTAAATCAACATTATCTTTAAGTTCAAGCAATTCTACTTCAACTTCATGGACTTTCATGGCAATGAGGTCAAGGCCTAGGAACCTTGAATTACCTTTTATAGTATGAAGCTGGACAAATATATCATCAACTTTTTTATTTTCGATTGAAATCTCAATTTTATGAAGTATATTTTTTATACTGTATAAATTTGATTCTAATGTATCGAAAGATATATTAGATAATTGAGTCAGAATTTTATTTTGAATATCACTTTCCTCTTTTAATAAAGCGGCTTCTTTTTCAAGTCTTTTAAGTTCTGTTACATCATCTACTACGAAAAGAATTTGTTTTAGCTTCTCTTCATCATCCATAAGCGGGCTGTATTTAATTTCTAGATATTTTAATTTATTTGAGATTGTATCATTTAAAGTGATTTCTCTTGGTAATTCATCTTGCATCAATTCCCATTGTAGAGAATCTTCATCAAAAACTGTAACCAAGGTACTTTTGATATTACTATATACTTCCTCTGCTGGGTCAATGTCTTTATAAAGAACCTTATAAATATTTTCACTCTCGATTTCAGATTGAAATATTTCATTACTGTATGCAGATACGGGGCCCCTTACTTTTTCTTGATCGTCAACAGAAAATACACTTAGTTTCATATTATCGAGCATCGCTTGTATTCTTGCATTAGCTGAAGCGAGTTCCGCTGTTCTTTCAGCGACCATTTCTTCTAGATGTAGAGAATAGTTTTCAAGTTCGCGATATGACTTTTCTAAATTGGTGGCCATTTCGTTAAAGCCATGTCCAAGTATCGCAATTTCATCTCGACTTTTTATATCTGTAACTCTTACTTTAAGATTTCCATTCGCCATAGACTGTACAATTGTAGTGAGTGCTTTTATTGGAGATGAAATTTTCTGAGAAGCAAAAACGACAAGAATCAGGGCAATAATAAGACCGGCCAGGGCAGTTGAACCGATATTTTTTATCAGTTCAGCGCGTGCTGCGCTGATTTCTTTTCCCACTTCTAAAGCAACTTCTAAAACTCCTGTGACAGTATTGTTACTAGTCAAAATAGGTGCATAACCGGTAATAAAAGAGCCATTTATTGTATCAAAGATATCGGTATGTCCTGACTTTTTATTTTTTATACTATCGTCTACATATTTCTCCTTCTTTTGTCCTTTTGCGAGAAACTCTTTTGATTTTGCAAAAGCTGTGAAGAAAACCATTCCAAAGGGATTTTTTGTATCTTTAGGGATCCAATGGGCGTCCATCATTGTGTAGACGTCTTCTTCTAGTTTATTTTTTTCTCTAATTCTTGCCAAAGAATCTTGAAGCATTTTCCATTCAGGCATTTTGTTTGCTTCTTGCAAGTTTTCTGTGATTTTTCTATGTTGATCTCCATTGATTAAGGTCGCACCGGTAGAGGCTATCGACTCCGCACGACTTCCCATTAATTGCTCAATCTTTTGCTTTGTTTGGCCATAAATAAAAAAAGAAATACCCATAACAATAATGAGTACAATCAAAGTTACAACAAAAATGAGACGATGCTTAATAGATTTGAACATAAAAGAGACCTAGAGGAGTTTTTTAAATATCATGTTTACTTTATCTTCACTGACTGGCTTTAAAACCCAGGCCTTGGCACCATTCTCTCTTGCTTGAGTTTTGAGTTCTTTTGTTGCCTCGGTTGTGAGCATAACAATATTTGCTTCAGGTAGACTAAAGTCATTATGTAGTCTTTTTAGCATCGTTATCCCATCCATTTCTGGCATATTCACATCCACAAACATTAGAGAAATATCTTTATTCCCTTCAATAACCTTTAAACCTTCGATACCATTGCAAGCTTCAAGCACATGAACCTTATGGTTTTTAGAAATGATGGTCCGAATTCTTTCTCTTACTACGCTGCTGTCATCGACTAGTAATACTTTTTTCATATTATCTCACTTTTGTAATTGTAGCTCTAAAAAGTCTTCTAAAAAGTTTAGTGTAATGCTCTTCATATAAATATTTGAATATGAATTATTTTCTTTATCTGCTTGGTTTACTTTCACTATAGATTGATTTTCTCCAAAAAAATCCTCAAAAAAACTTATGTGATCTTTTACAACTGAAGTATTCACACTTATTGATATATTTGGAAAAGTAAAATTATTAATATTAAGCTTTGGAAGAATAAGAGACTGCATCTGGTTATCTTCATTAATCATTATTTTGCAATCGGGTTCTCCTAATAATAATGAGAGATGTCTTTCAATGTCAGTGTCTTGATGATCTTTTGGTGATGCTTTTATATGAGTTAGATTTTCAATGTTATACTTTGACTTTAAAAAATCTAAAACTATAAAAAATCTAAACAAATCGTTGAACGAAAAAAAGCTTATAGGTAAATTTATTTTTTTGATTTCTAAAAGCTCTAATAGGTTTGTAAGTTGGTGACTTGAAAGAGCTGTGGGAGAAACTTCTGCTTCGGGCCATATTGGAATAGTGATTTTGAAAGAGCATCCTTTATGTACTTCAACTAAGTCGAAGTTTCCGTCAAGCTCTGTAACATCGGAGTAAGCTGCTGCAAGACCTACACCTCTTCCTGATACTTCTGTGACTTCGTCTTTGGTTGATAAATCCTCTTTAAAAATATATTCAGCTATTTCTATATCTGATAAATTAGAGATCGAATTGGTACCTTCTTTTTTTGCTATAACTTCTTTTAATTTCTTTATATTAATTCCATTCCCATCATCCTTGTAGATGATTTCGATAGATCCATTTGAAGTAAAACTACATCTAATTGAGATTAGAAAAGATCCATTCTTATCAAAGCCGTGAGCAAAAGAATTATTTATCATATGAATCAGGGAGTGATTTAAAGCTTGATATATCTCGGAATGAACGTATCCTTGGCATAAATCTGTTTCAAAATCAACTTGGTAATCGAAGTCTATAACATTTTGAACAACGGTTGCTTCAATGAATGGATAAAGTTTTTCGAGGCTTTTTATTTGTATTTTTTTTCTTTTAAGCAGTTTCTCTTTTAAGGTTGCTTTTAATAAATTTTGATTTAACTTCTCCACTTTATTTAAGAAATTATTGGAAGTTCTGTCCTCGGACGTTCGTGTTAAAAAGCCATATATCTTAAATATTTTGTCCCAATCGGAGTTTATTTCATTTAGTGATTCTGTAAATTCGGACGCCGAAAAAGAATCCTGATTGGATAAATCTTCACAGCTGTGGACCATTTGTGCGAGATAACTAAGACCTAGGACTCGAAGAACACCCTTTAGTGAATGAAGAGGTCCTTTTATGTTTGTGATAGAACTAGCTTTGTAGTTGGTTGTAATTTTATGAATCAAGTTATTAATTTCTTCAATAGCACTAGAAGTGTTTTCTTTCTCTTTATCAAGTTTTGATAAGAGTTGATTAACATCTTCTGAAAAAGAGGTTTCATTACCTCCTTTTGAAGCAGTGACATCTTGTAAAATGATCATGTATCTATCGACTTTGTTTTCTTGTAAAATAGGTTCGATAGTGAATTTAATTACTTTCTTTGAATTATCAGTAATCTTAGATTCCATTACTAAACTTTCTGGAATAAGAAAACTATTGGTTCGAAACTCAAGTTCAGAACTTCCAAATAATGTTGTTAGGTTGTTTAATGCTTGTGATTCAGAAGTTGTGAAGATACTTGTTGCTTTTTTAAAAAAAATAGAGTTGATATCTTTTCCTATCAGGTCATGGTCTTCTAGGATCACTTTTGAGTAATCGGAGTAACCTGGTAGAATATTATTATACTTATCAATAAAAATGATACCTAGATTTACGACTCCCATTATTTCCATCATCTGAGTTTCAGCTTCTCTTAAGCTTGTTATATCAACTCCAGTAATTTTTATAAGCCTACCTTCCTCTTTTCGAATGGGCTCAAAAGAAGTTATCGTCGAGTAAAAAAGTCTATTGTCAGTGAGTTTAAATTCAATATCTTTATTTACTTTTTCCTCAACTACTTTCGATATAATCAATTCTATGTTTTGCTGATACTCTTTTTGAATAGATTCAAGGAAATCTGATCTTAAGGGTTTGACGTCTGCAGAAAAAGTTTGAGAGTATGAAGAATTACATTTAAGAACTTCGAACTTTTCATTAATGATGATAAAAATATTATCGAGATCATTTAATATTTTTTCAAACTCAAGCTTACTTCGGCTTAGAATCGATATGATCTTTTCACTTGCTTGTATATCGTAATTTATATTTTTCAAAAGAACTCCACATCTTCATCAGTCTTAATATCCTTAATGTCGATATCTTTCATTACCTTTTGTAGTTTTGGATCTATTAATTCAATAAAAGCAGACATAATCACAGTTTCTTGACCTGTTTGCAGTGTCCAGGTGTATTCAATACGATATTGATCATTGTATACGGGAAAGAAAAGTTCATCAAAACCTGCAGTTTTTAATGGGATACTAATACCAACATCCATATCTTTATTTGTAAAAAAGATCTTGATTTTGCCCGCAATGAGATTGCAAGCCTCCAAATAATAGTCATCAACTTGGACATTAGAATAATCCAAATGAAGGGTATCTTTTAATAATTTATTTGCCTGTTTGTGATCATAATGTATTTTGAAAATAATTCTTATATCTTGATTACATATTAAAATATTTGAAACATTAGAGTCATGAATGACTACATTCTTTTCAACATATGGTTTATCTCTAATGGAAGATGGCCCTTCAATAAAATATTCCTCACTGATTTCGGCAATTATCCGGACTATACTTTTTAAAAAAATCTGTGTGCTCATCTTTGAAAAACCATATCTTTGAAATTGCCTATAAATCAATATTAATAATGACTTATTATTATAAAAGTATGTTAGTATTGATACAAGTTAATATTTTAAAAAATATGAGTTCCTATCATGCAAGTAGTTATCATAGACCCTGACGAAAGTAATAGGACTATATTATCTCTCTACCTAGATTCAGGATTTGGTTTTGACACACTTGAGTATTCAGACTTTTCCCTATTCAGAGATGAATTTAAGAAAGGAATAAGCTTTCAGATGCTTGTGATTACATCTGATTCTGAGCAATACTTTTTAGACCTGGCGGACTGTCTTTATGCCATGGATTCGAAAATTCCAGTGATAATATTTAGGAAGAAAGTTCTTGATGCCAAAATACTTGATCAAATTGAGGATCTATCTCTTTGCCTTGAAATTATCAATCTACCGTTTAAGGAAGACGATTTCTTTGTAATAGTAGAGAAAATTTTTAATCAGATTGAAAAGGAATTACCCCCTGACCAAGAACCTAACCAAGCAGAAGAAGTTGCTGATTACTCCTTAAAAAAAGAACGAAAACCACAGCAAGAAGAAGTTGCTGATTACTCCTTAAAAAAAGAAACTAAACCACAGCAAGAAGGAGTTGCTGATTACTCCTTAAAAAAAGAAACTAAACCACAGCA
>JABGXW010000111.1 GCA_018675575.1 Bacteriovoracaceae bacterium
AGAGGATCTAAAAGTAGGAAGCCTATTCATTGCTCGGGGAAAAAATTCAAAAAGTAGTCTTCATAAGAAAACTGAACAATTAGAAATAGAAAAAATAAACTTCGGCCATAAAGTCATGGTGAAACTAAAAAATATCGACAATAGAAATACCGTAGAAGAAATGATCCCATTCTCTATTCTTTTAGAGAGAGAAGTAATAGACGAACTTCATGAAGGAGAAATGCTCGTTCAAGATTATATAGGAATGGATGCAGTCGAGTTTGAAACGAATAGAAAATTAGGAAAAGTGTCTGATCTCTACGAGACTGCAGCTCAAGTTATTTTAGTCATTGGAACAGGTGAAGATAGCTTTGAAATCCCAGATGTGGAGCATTTTGTAAAAGAAGTAGATCTAGATCAAAATAAAATCACAATACTCGTTCCTGAGATAGTTGAATGAAGAAAATCTGGATCATTACATTGTTTCCCGACTTCTTTAAGCCTTTGCTGGAAACAGGTGTTGCTGGTGCGGCCTTGAGGGGAGAGAGAGGACAGGAGTTCGAAATGAACATGATTTCTTTAAGAAACTTTTCACCTAAAGATTTTAAAGGTGTTGATGCAGCCCCTTTTGGTGGAGGCGCAGGTATGGTGATGCGTCCAGATGTTCTAAAAAACTCTCTTATAGAAGGTATAGTAAAACCTGGAAACTATGGAGAAAACTATAAGGAAAAACTACATATAGTTTTTCCTAACCCTAGAGGAAAGGTTTGGAATAACGATTCATGTAAATCATTTGCTCAAAGTGCATGGTCAGAGGATAGTAAAAAAGACATAGTCTTTATCTGTGGAAGATATGAAGGAATTGATCAAAGATTTATTGATCTTTATATTGATGAAGAATTTTCTCTCGGCGATTATGTACTTACTGGTGGAGAAATTGCAACCATGGCGATAATCGATTCTTCTTTAAGATTTAGCGAGGGTGTTCTTGGAAATAGAAATAGCCATGAAGATGAGTCTTTTCAAAATAATTTATTAGAACATCCACAATATACAAAACCCAGAGAGTTTGAGGGAGTCAATGTCCCCGATGTATTACTATCTGGTGACCATAAAAAGATTGCTAAGTATCAACACGTAGAAAAAATTCGAGTCACAAAAAAATTTCGACCCGATCTATTAATAGATGGAGATCATGGTGAAAGGTAAATTAGGAGCAAAACTATATATAGGTCTTGTTCATCACCCAATCAATAACAAGCACGGAGAAGTAGTCACGACTTCTGTTACAAATCTTGATATTCATGATATTTCAAGATCAGCTAAGACGTTTGGAGCTGAACAATACTTTATTGTGACACCTTTAAAGGTGCAACAAAAATTGGTGAAAAGAATATTAGGTCATTGGGAAGGTGACAAATCCTCCGCTTACAACCCTGATCGCTCCAATGCCCTTAGCGCCGCGTCAGTAGTCGACTCCATAGAAATCGCAAAAAATAAAATTAAAGAGATCGAAGGACAAGAGGCCCTTCTAGTAGTCACTGGGGCCAACTTTGAAGATGGGTTTGATACTGTAAATGCTTTAAAAGAGAAGCTTAAAATTGACAATAGGCCCTGTTTCTTGCTATTTGGTACAGGGTGGGGACTTCACGCCAGTGTGACAGATGGGGCTGATTTTAAATTAGAACCATTATACGGAGCAGATGAAAATGGTTATAACCATCTTTCTGTCCGGTCAGCAGTAGCGATCTATTTGGATCGTTTACAAAGCTAGCCTCTGGGTCCTATGAACGTATGCATTTAAGAACGGCACACTGCCGATCCTCTGGTGGTACAAATAATTATGGAGAATTCAAATGAATCTCATCGATGTTGTGAAGGCCGATCACAAAAATGCAAATGTAGAAAAATTACCAAACTTTAAAACTGGTGACACTATTGAAGTACACGCTAGAATTAAAGAGGGTGAAAAATCTAGAATTCAGGTTTTCAAAGGAACTTGTATTTCTATTAAAAAAAGTGGCGACTTGAATGGTCACTTTAGAGTAAGAAAAATGTCTTCAGGCATTGGAGTGGAAAGGGTTTTCCCATTTCATTCACCAAATGTTGAAAAAATCATTGTTCTTCAAAAAAGTAAATCTAGAAGATCGAAACTTTACTATCTAAGAGATAGATCAGGTAAGTCTGCTAGAATTGCAATTGATTACGATCGAAAAAATTAAAATAAAGGCTTCTTCGGAAGCCCTTTTTATTCAAGTATGTGAATATGGAAGACATAAAATATCTTAAAAACAATCATGAATTTTTAGCTGGATGTGATGAAGTAGGAAGAGGTCCCCTCGCAGGACCAGTTGTTGCAGGATGTTTCTACCTCAATAGAACAAAAAGAAACAAATTAGAGTCAGAGAAACTCTTTCTACAATTAGAAGGAATTGGAATTGATGACTCTAAAAAGCTTACAGCAGCTAATCGTAAAGACCTTTTAGAAAGATTAGCAATCATAATTGAAGATATTCAACCAAATAAAAAATACACTTTTCAAGATGAAGCCTTATCAGATTTATCATTTGCAATCGTAGAAATTCAACATGATGAAATCGATAAAATGAATATTCTTCAAGCCTCGCTAAAAGCTATGGGTGATTCACTCAAATTACTCCATACTAATAATGAGCATGGACAATTATTAATAGATGGTAATAAAAAATGCAATTTTCACGATAAAAATGTTGAAGAAATTCCTTTAGTTAAGGGAGATCAACGGTCAATTCTCATTGCACTAGCGAGTATTGTTGCAAAAGAGTATAGAGATCAGCTAATGGGAAATTATGCAAAAAAATATCCAGCATATGGTTTTGAAACACATGCTGGCTACCCTACAAAAAAACACAAAGAGGCCATTGCTGAAAACGGCATATGCCCCATCCATAGAAGATCCTTTAAAGGGGTCAAAGAATTCACAACAAAAGAAAGGTCACAAAAAAGAGCTTGAAATATCTTTTAAGCTTCATCAAAAGGGAATACCTTTACTAATTTGTCCATATTTATTAAGACAGAGAGGTGCTGGTCAAGTAGATATTGCGAGAGTTGATTATCGTAGTGACCATTTTCTTATAGAAGTTTATGAAATTAAAAGTTCTTATAGAATTAGTCATATTCAAAAATGTAGACTTAAAGATGCATGCCATTTATTAGGTGCTATTTTTGACTTAACTTGCTTATGGAGAATATTTATCTAAGTTTTATTTAATTAAACTCTAAAGGGGAGTTTTGTTGCAAAAAATATCATCCTCTATTAATCTAATTATATGATGAAATTAATAAATAAGAATCTTAAAGTCTTAATTTTTATTATGGCGTTTATAAGCCTAACTTCCTATAGCCCAAAAGTATTAGCAATCGACTCTAAAGTTAAAGCAGTTCTTACCATGGCCGTTTATGGAACAGTGGGTGGTGGCCTCTTAGGAGCAGCATCTTTGGCCTTTGATACTGGAGGAAGATCCCCTTTTATAGGTATGTCGGTGGGACTTTATATAGGACTTATCTTTGGGTCATTTATTGTTGTGAGTCATAAAATGAAAGCCTATAATGCAGAAAACCCTACACCTAAAGATAACTACTATCCTGACTCGGACGGTCAAAGTCCATATGAAGGTGATTCTGGTGGCAGTTGGTTTGGTAGTGATGAAGAGCTTTGGAATGCTTCACTAACATTAGATGACTTATCTGTCGCGACAGGCCATAAAAAAATAATGCAATGGAAATCGAAGCTTAAAAGAAGCAGTCCAGTATTTTATATGAATCTTTTGAATTATCAGTTCTGAAACGTATTTTTTCTATTACCAAACTTATAGTTTAAATGCTCAGTTTCATCATCATTAAATTCTTCGATTAATTTCTCAATATCTTCAAAATTATAAAGCTTGAACACTTTAATGAATTCAGAAGCAACGTTAGACAACCTTATTTGGCTACTGTCCTTAGAAAGAATTTTAACGGTATCGACAAAGTGATTGATGCCAGAACTACCAACGAAGTCTAAACGGTTTAAATCGATGGTTACAATGGCCGTAGGGTTCGTTTTAGTGAGATCCATGAGTTCTTCACGTAATGGTTGAGTATTTTCATAATCAAGGCCTCCTTGCATATGTACTGTGATATTACCAAGGGCATCCGTTCTAATTTGTGCTTTCATTGTCATTGCTCATACCTCCATAATTTAAGCTTTTAAACTTCTAATAAATTATTCTATCATTTTGATAATAGACTTTTTCAGAGGGAAATTATTGCAATACGATACTTAGAAGATGTATATAAAATCGTAAAGTTAGATAATTAATCACTGAGAGTAAGGTACTGGAGTTCTTTTGTCTCTTTATTTGATAGGTTTACCAATTGGCGAAGCGAAGGATGTTACTTTCAGAGTTAAGGAAATTCTTGAAGGTGATCATACATTTTTAGCAGAAGATACAAGAACTTTTAAATCCTTATTAAATTTTTTAAAAATAGATATCTCTAACAAAAAATTCATTTCCTATCATGAACATAGTAAAGAGAAGACTCTCTCCTTGGTTCAGGATATGAAGGGCGGTAAAGATTATTTTCTAGTTAGCGACGCAGGAAGCCCTATCATTTCTGATCCTGCTTATCCTTTAGTAAGAGAAGCTATTGCACAAAATGTTGAAATACATACTATGCCAGGGGTTTGCTCTCCCATTGTAGCTCTAGAACTCTCAGGGCTTCCTCCGCATCCATTCACGTTTCATGGATTTTTATCACGTGAAAATAAAAAAATTAAAGATCTATTTCATCATGCTAAAGATAATGGTGGTACACATATAGTATTTGAATCTCCCCATAGAATTATTGAAACATTAAATAATTTAAAAGAAACGGTACCCCATGCAGACGTATGTCTATGTCGTGAACTGACAAAAACATATGAATCAGTTTATAGATTTAAAGCGAGTGAATTTGGTGAAGTTATTTTAGATCAAATGACCATAAAAGGTGAAATGATCCTTCTTTTTTATGTAAAGCCAGAATTAAATCGCAAAGGCACTAATGACAAAATCTTCAAACTAGCCGAGGCCTGTTTACAAAAAAATGGTCAAAAAAAGCCATTGGCAAAATTATTAGGTGAAATTATGGGAAAAGATAGTAAAGAACTCTATAAAAGCCTTTCTAACAACTAATATAAGTTATTTGCTAAAGTTTTCTTTATAATGCCCGATAATTAGGTACTTACGTATTAATAAAGCAATAACAGTATTTTATTAGAGGAATACTTATATGATGGTGAGAATAGTTGGTGGCCATGGCGGTGTATCACCGGGATTTAGGGCCACCTCTTATTTAATAGATGGAGAGCTTTTAATTGATGCTGGAAGTGTAGCTTCTGGCCTGCAAATTGATGAACAAGTTTTAATAGAGAATATTCTCATTTCACATTCACACTTAGATCATATCTCAGACTTGGCCTTCCTGTCTGATAATTGTTTTGGATTAAAAGGAAAGCCATTTGAAATTCATACTCACAAACCTGTAAGACAGGCAATCAAGAAACATTTATTAAATGATATTATCTGGCCTGATTTTACAACTTTACCCTCAAAAGAAAATCCCACTCTTAGGTTTCATGATTTAACAGATGAAACACCTTTTGAAGTCGGTGGATACACAATTTTACCAGTCAGAGTAAATCATCCTGGTGATGCTTTAGGATTTATTATCGAGAAAGGAAATACCGCTATCGTGTTTACACAAGATACTGGACCGACAGAAAGAATTTGGCAATTAGCTATGGGGTATGAAAATTTAAAGGCCATTTTTACAGAAGTTAGTTTTCCAGATAAACTTCAACAAGTGGCGCTTGATAGTCAACATCACACTCCTTCAACTTTAAAAAAAGAAATAGATAAAATGCCAGTGGATGTTCCTATTTTCCTTGGACATCTCAAACCAAATTATCAGTCATTACTTTTCCAAGAAATCGACAATATTGGGAATAATCGAATTTCTCTGTTAGGATCTGATGATACTTCCTATGTTTTCTAAGTAAATTCAGTATGTTATTGTCTAAATAATACTTGAATATCTGCACTCTTACTTGCATCATAGTTTACTTTTAAAGATACAAGATTGGAGAATTCCTATGGGTTGGTTTGAGCAATTAAAAAATCCAAAGTTGAAAAGTTCTAAAAAGTTAACTTCAAATACCCCTGAGGGTCTATGGAAAAAATGCACTTCTTGTCATGAAATTATTCAAAGCACTAAGTTAGATGAGCGCTTTCAAGTTTGTCCTTATTGCGATCATCATTTTCGCCTCTGCGCCACTGAAAGGTTGGATTTACTCTTAGATGAAGGAAGCTTTAAGCCCATATGTGAAAAATTGGGAACATCTGATCCTTTAAAATTTGTTGATAAAAAGTCATATAAACAAAGATTAGAAGAAGCAGAATGTAAAACAGGATTGAAAGATGGAACTTTTGTTGGTCTAGGTAAGATCAATGGTAGAGAAGTGGCGATCACTGTAATGAATTTTGCTTTTATGGGCGGGTCAATGGGAGTTGTTACTGGTGAAAAAGTGGCAATGGCATTTGATATAGCTTACGAAAAGAAAATTCCATGTATTGTTGTTTCTTGTTCTGGTGGTGCACGTATGCAAGAAGGAATTCTTTCTTTAATGCAAATGGGTAAAACTTCTGCTTCAAGGCAAAGATTAAAAAATGCAGGCTTGCCATTTATCTCTGTATTAACTGATCCTACAACTGGTGGTGTCGCTGCGAGCTACGCCATGCTCGGTGATATTAATATTACTGAACCAAAAACTTTAATTGGCTTCGCTGGTCCAAGAGTTATTGAACAATCTATTAGACAAACCTTACCTGAAGGATTTCAAAAATCTGAATTTTTGGAAGAACATGGCTTTATAGATTTGATCTCACATCGCTACAACTTAAAAGACACTATCTCTTTTTTTACTGATATGTTTTTACCTGTTCAATAAATGCAAACAGTAGATTCTCTTTTAGATGACTTAACTGGAAAAGAGTTTTTCAAAGGCGGTTTTGATCGTTTGATTCCTATGGCCGCTCCTTTTAAAGAATGGATTAGACAAAATGATCTTAAAATTATTACTATTGGGGGCACCAACGGTAAAGGTGAGACTGTTTATTATTTAGAGCAGTTTTTTAAGGTAACTCCTCTAAATGTAGTATCTTTTTCCTCTCCCCACATCCAGTCAGTAAATGAAAGAATAAAATTTAATCAGAAAGAAATATCTGATGAAACATTTATTGATCTGCTTGAAGATAGCTATTTTGAAATTGAGATATTCCAATTAAGTTATTACGAATTAATATTTTTATGCTTTTTGAAATTTGCTAAATCTAAAAAGAAGGTGGATATTCTTTTATTAGAAGTTGGACTTGGTGGTCGCCTAGATGCAGTCAACTTGTTAGATACTGATTACGCTGCAATTACTTCTATTTCTAGAGACCATCAAGAAATACTAGGTAAGAATTTAAAAGACATATTAAATGAAAAACTTGGAATTATCAGGAATGATAAATTCTTAGTGACGTGTTTAGAACAGTCTTCACTTCGAAGTGTAGTTAAAAACAAAATAAAAAATCTAAATATAGATTATTTTGATTTATTTGCTTCAGATGTAGTAAAAAAAGAAGATCATTACAAAACAAGAAACTATCAAGTTGCAAAAGCAATTTTTAATCAATTGTCTATGTGCACAATACCTACTCTTGAAGAAATTTCTCCATCTAAAGGCCGAGGAGAATTGATGACTTTGGGGATAAGAAGCTTTATCTTTATAGGTGCACATAATGTTGATGGAATAAGGAAAATGACGCAGTATTTAAGTACTGTTGACTCAAAGACATGTGAGACAAAAGTTTTTGACATAATTGTGATTTCATTTTCAAAAAGAACTGAAAAAGAAATAGAACAATGTTTAGAAATAATTTTGCAATCACCCTGTCTTTGTAAAGAAGTGATAGTCACAGCATTTAGTCATTATAAAGCAGCAACTAAGATTGAAATAGAAGACCTTGTTAAGAATTTAATAACAAGAAATTCAAATTATAGAAAGAGAATAAGATTTGTTGAAAATTTTGATAAACTACTCACAGAAGAAAACGAAAATAATAAGATTTTGGTTACTGGCTCTTATTACTTTATTGGGGAGTTTCAGCAATATCTCAAATCTTCAAGCAAGGGAGTCGTTTCAATTTAAGCTTGGAAGTAATATACATATCCTTTCTGACAAAGCATTTCGAAAATCAAAAGAAAATAAGTTTGAGGCAGTTGGTAATGTTATCATTACACAATTGGATAATGCTATTTACGGCGAAAAAGCGACCATGAGCTTTAGCACCGGAGATACTAAAGTCATTGGTAATGTCCGATATGTTTCACCATCAATGACGATGTATGGAACTCAGTTAGATTATAATATTAATACTAATTATATTAATATTAAGAATGCTCGCGTTCTGGCTGGTAATTATGTTGTTCTTGGAAAAGAAATAACTCGCTCTGAAAATAATATTATAACTGCAGTTGATGCTGAGTATACCACCTGTCGAGACTGTCCAGAGTCTTGGAGTATCTTTGGAAAAAGAGTAAAAATAACAGCTGGTGAATATATTAGAATTTGGCACGCCTTTATCAAAGTTAAAGGCGTAGTCATTATGTATTTTCCCTACATAATTCTTCCAATTAAAAAGAATAGAGAAACCGGGCTACTATTTCCAAGTCTTTCATTTCAATCAGAAAGAGGTATGACATTTTATCTCCCATGGTTTTGGGCCATGAGTCCCTCAAAAGATATGACTATTTCACCTTCAACATTCGGTAAAAGAGGATTTGGGTCTGTTTATCAATACCGACAGGTTTTAGGAGATAGCAAATGGTTTGAGTTAAACTCTCTTCTCTCTAATGATACTGTTTATGAAGAAAATAAAGCTAGCTATGATGATTCCGAGTCTGCAACTTTTAGACACATCAGTGAATGGGAACATCATTTTGAATTTGGGAGCTCTTTCAATCATCATTTTTCTTTTACCAATGCATCAGATCTTGATATGACAAGAGATTTTGATTTTTTTACCTACGATCATCTCTATGGTTCAGAGTTTGGTGGCGGGGGATATATTAATACAAATTCAAGCTTATTTGATTTAAGTATTGAAAGTTATTTTGTTAGAAATCAGCTTACTCCTTTTGCAAAAGAATTTGATCACTCTTATGTACAAATATTGCCCAAAGTATCTTTAGAAATGGCGCCGATTGAATTAATTCATTCTGATATCCCAGGTTTAAGAAGACTTACTCTAGGAACACATGTTGATTATACCATTTTTAGACAAAATAAAACTTTCGAGGAAAACTATATTAGAAATGCTCATAGAATAAATGCAAAACCTTATGTCTCATGGAATCTTGGACATTTCGGCCCAGTACTAGGTAAGACTAAAACAGAATATGACTTTCAATATTATAATTTTCCTAACAAAATAACGAATACTTTTTTTAAAAAGTCTGCTTTCCTTCAAGAAACTGAATTCTCATATGAAATGGAAAAAGTTTTTGGTCTATCATATATAGAAAACTTACCCGCGAAAGAATTAGAAATAATTAAATTAAGTGAAGTTGAAGAGCTTGCTCAAGAAGAAAGTAAAAAGTTACATGAAGAAATGTATAATAAAAATTCTGTCCTTGGGAGACTTCCTCGATATGAAGACAAGTTAGTCGAGGAAAGGATTACTATTAAAAGATCTTCCTATAAACATACCCAAGAGTTTAAGCTTAAACACTATCTATTAAATAGCGAAAAGGTTAATGGAAACACAACTTTTATTAATCAGATCAACTCAGAAGAAGGTCAATTTGATACAAACGATGGACTTCGTGAGACTCAACATCAGCTCAATAAGGAAAACTCTCTCACTAGTTTACCAGTAAGTAATACTATTGAATTTCAATGGAATAGCTCAGTAATAAAGAAATCCTCGAATAAGATCAGCACTCTTAGAGACAATCAGTTCTTAAGAGATAACTTTTATTATAGTAAAATTTTTCACTTCAACATTTCACAAGGTTATGACTTAGATATTGAGTCAGAATTTGTAAAAGAGAAGCTTACAAGACTATATATAAACACTGGTTATAATTTCAATAATGTAAATATATCTGGAAGTGAATATTTTTATTATGGAACAGGAGAGCATCTCATAAACATCTCAGGTTCATATTACTTTGATGTTGGCTCTATCACTACATCATTTAGTTATAATTCATTTACAAAACCTGTTGATAAGCGAATTAGTATAGGCGGACGATTAACAATAACAGACTTACTCGCTTTCACAGCTTCTTATTCTTATGATATTGAGGATCAAAAAGAGACAGAAAGTAAGTTTGGCATCTTGTACTCCCCAACAAATGGGTGTTGGAAGCTTGGGATTGATTATAAAAGATCATTAATTGAAAAACGTATTGGTCTAAATCTTCTTATTAATTTTAATGAGAATAGTTTTACTTCATTATCGGATTTTTAAATGTATCAAGCGTATGTAATAGACTTTAATGATAGTTTTACTTTTAATATTTTGTCCATACTACAAGAGCTAAACCTTTCTTGTAATGTAATTTCGATTGAAAAGCTAGAAGAAAACCTTAGTTTATTAGAATCAGAAGAAAAAAAAATTATCATTTGGGGACCTGGTCCAAAACATCCATTTGAGTATAAAGAATTTTTTCCTCTAATCTCTGGTCTTCGAAAGCTAAAACAAAATTATCACGTTGGAATTTGTTTAGGACATCAGATTTTAATGATATTAGAGGGCTTTAGTATTAAACCGGCTAAAAATATTATTCATGGTCAAAATATAGAGATTCAAATACCTGATTGGGATGCTTGTTTTGACGTTAATTCAATCGAAAAAATCACTAAAGTTCAGCGTTATAATAGTCTTGCAGTAGAAACAAAAAAGTCAACACACTTAAAATGCCTGTCAATAGACCAAGAAGTGATGATTACGGCCTATCCTAATGGTGTAAGTTATCAATTTCACCCTGAGTCTGTGGGAACTTCTTTCCCTCATCTGTTTTTTTATTCCTCCATAAATTACTTGTATAATGAATCTGATGGGCGAAACACTCAAAATTTCAGGTATCTATAATTCAGAAATTCTAAACAGAACTTCTTTGGAGGGAGTTAATCATTTTGCATTCGACTTTAGGGTAAGAAGTCCAAACTTCCTTCCAGAATATTCATTTAAAGAAATAATCGAAAAAAATTTTAATCATCAAGCTAAATACTATTTACATTATCAAGACGAAAAAGACTTTATGATTAATCGTTTGATAGATGAATTAAAAAAATCACTTCATTCAATTGGTAGAGGCCAAGAGTACTTAAAGAATTTTATCTTACAATTCTCTGATGCCAGAGAAGTTTCATTCTATGAGAATTGTGCACTCAACTTTATCTGGGAGTATCATCCCTTAGGTGACATTGAAAGAATCGTTCAATGTAAAAATAATTGTGGAATACTTATTCCATATGATTACATTCAAAATGCTGCAAATGATGGCTCTCTTCAAAATATGGCAATAAAGATCTTAAGGGCCCGTCAATTGAAAGGAAAATCAGGAAAAGATAAAGAACCATTTCAAGTCACATTACAATTGGACTGGAGTAGTGATGTATTACCTTCACTGTCTGAGTTCTTATCTTTTGATATTATTGACTTGCCAATAAACTCAAATATCGAGTCATCTTATAGAAATGTTGATTATACAAATATGATCAATTCTCTAGCAGATATAAAAAAAATTGCTTTTCAAAATATCTAGTTTATCCTTAATTAAATTAAAGAAAATCATGAAACCAAAGAAAACTATGAAAATACTTATTTGTAATGATGACGGAGTCTATGCTCCCGGAATCAAGGCCCTGAAAGCTGAATTAATGAAAATTGGGGATGTGACAGTTGTGGCACCTCTAGAAGAAAGGTCTACAACTGGTCATACATTAACCTTAGACCATCCTCTAAGAATCGTAGAAATAGAGAAGAATGTTTTCGGTTGCTCTGGTTATCCTGCTGACTGTGGCCTTCTAGGACTCGCTGAGGTGATGAAAGATAATAAACCTGACCTTGTTGTAAGCGGAATTAATCGAGGAGCGAACTTAGCTCAAGATATCTATTATTCAGGAACAGTAGCGGCAGCAAGAGAGGCTTCTTTTCATAATATTAAAGCAATTAGTGTAAGTACTGTTATTGATTTTGGAGCTTCAAAAGGTAGTGAAGAGAGATACGAGACCGCAGCGAGATTTGTGAAAGAACTTATTCTAACTAAAATACACGAATCTCTTCCTAAATATGCCATGCTTAATGTAAATGTTCCCAACGTAATCGATAAAGACATTGTTGGAATTAAGGCCTCTGCAATTGGCTTTCGACATTATTCAGAAGAAATACTTAAAAGAACTGATTTCAAAAAACGCGAATATTATTGGATAGGTGGAATCTATAAAGGATTTGAAAATATTCCAGGATCTGATTGTAATGCTGTAGAGGAAGGAAATATTTCTGTAACTCCGATACAAATTATAGGTCAAGCCCAACAAGATCTAAAATTTTGGCAGTCCAAGCTAGATCAAATTAATTTTTGATTATTTTTTAGAGAGCTCTAAAAGTTTAAGATACATTAAAGCTGTGTTGTTAGCATCTTCAAGTGCTGTATGACAGACTTCACCCATTTTTAGATAGCTCATCAAATCAGATCCTGAGATACATTTTTCTGGAATGAGGTTTAAATCTATTAATGAGTAGACTGTAGAACTTAGGTCTAAAACTTGATGATGAAAATACTTTCTCATGAAATCCCATCCCAAGTCTCTGTTGAGAAATGGAAGGTCAATGGCATTCAAGCTCTTTCCAAAGAGTGTTATTTTTACCTTACTATCTTTAAAATATTCTTTAATCTCAAAAGATTCTAAGTATTGCTCGAGCTCTGATTTGAATTGTGAAATCGAGATACCTGTAGTATGTGCTGTATCGATTAATTCTTTATTGTGATCAATAACCCATTTATCGAGTTTCGGTTTAAGTTCCTCAAAAGAAGGGCATTTAATAAAATAATGCTTAGAGAGTTTTTTCTCGAGTCCAGTTTCAGTACAAAATGGAGTCATTCCAAATTCAATTATTAAATCATGTTCGGCTAAACCTGTAGCCTCGAGGTCAAAGGATAGATATTTCATAGTTTACTTTATTTAAGAGTTGCAACCACCGGGCAATGGTCGCTGACTTGAGTGTATGATCGTCCCAAAGTGAGGTCGTCTTTAGCTTTACAGTGAACCTTATTACAATGGGCCATTACTTTACTATGTGAGGAATCAAAATTGTCATACAAAGATTCACTTATGAGAACATGATCAAGAACTGAACCATAGTTTAGTCCATCATCAATTCCTCCCCACCAATAGGCCGTACATTCGAGTTCCTCTGAAAAATCGATGAGGTTATTTTTGAGAGTAAAGTCTACAAATCTGTCGTGATTATGGTTTCCGAGAAGGTAATCAGTTGTATTAAAGTCACCCATAATTACTAAGTGTTTATAATTATCATATCTCAATCCTGCAATGATATTAGAAAGCTTTTTTAATTGCTTATATCTAATATCAGCATTATTTTGACCACCACCGGCTTTGAGGTGAACAGCAATGGCAGCTATATTTAAACGAGAGTCTTTCTTTTTAAAGATTGCAACTGCAGCAGGTCTTAAGCCTGATCGACAGCCAGATGATCTATCCTTAATACTATGATCTTCATAAAACTCTTTTAATTGATAAATTTTAGTATTGTAGATGAAGCCAAGTTTTTGATTACCTAATCCCCCACATTTGCTAAGAGTCACTTTAAAAGTAGGAAGATATTTTCTTATAAAATCTTTAAAATCATTATCATCTACAATCTCTTGAACAGCTATGAGATCGGCTTTAGTTGTTTTGATAATATTGAGTAATTCTATTTTATGAGTAGCTGTTCCATTTATAAGAAGAGACTTTTTATAATTTCTTATATTGTAGGTAGCAATTCTAGTTATCGGTTTTGCTGCAAACAGATTGAATGAAAGTAAAATGGTAATAAAAAATGTGAAAATTCCATTTATCGCAAACATATGAGTTCCCAGCTAAATATGACCACCATTTTCTTAACTCTGACAAATGATAAACTTAAGTTAAAAGTTATAGTCTCTATAAGTTACACATTATAATAAGAACTCATGATCACCATTGGCAAATGAATAAAGAGAATTTAGAACGATATCATCTTACAATTTCTTACAAATAGTCTAGAGTAATCTTGATAGAGAGGTCATGCCCTTCAGCTGATGATATCAGGTCTTTTATATTGGTTTTACAGGCCAATTGACCTCCGTTTAAGATACATTTTTTACAAATACCTTCGCCCATACAGCTCGATGCAATAGGTATGTGATATTTTTGGAGTAAGGTCAATAAATCCGTGAGCAATTCTTCCTGGGAGATAGCAATTTGAGCAATAATACTTTGTGAAGCATTTCCAAAAACAATTAGCGTATACAAGCTAAAGCGCCTTCAGTTCTTCTATCTAATAAGAGGCCTGATTTTTTAGAATCATTTAATTTGGCATGAATCCAAATTCTTCCTAAGTGAGTTTTGTGGAAGATAGGGAAATTAAGGCCTAAGTAATTTTGTAATTGTTCTTCTGAACCTTTGATTGATTCATAAATTAATCTGTCAGGACTTCTTAAAAAAAGATGCCTTGGAAAATTGATATAATTTTGGGTTTCTTTTAATGTTTTAGAATCCTGAAGATCTATATTAAGTAAATGATAAATAAATTGACCAGGGTCCCTTCCCTTAGAAGATACTATACTAAATTCATTCTGTGTTTGTTTACTTTTTAGGTAGCAAAATACCATCGGGTTTCCATTTGCTTTACCTTTTAAATTAAAAGTTTCTTTAAAGGGCATTATTGTTTGGAGCTGGTTAGATGCTACAAGAATAATGTGATCACCATTTTTTTTAGAAATACTAAAAGGAAGTCCTTCTGGGGCATCTTCATTCGAGATAAGAAAAATATTGTTCTTATATAAAGTAAGATCTACATTACAATATATATTTTGATCTTTTGAAATCTTTGTCGCAAATAAATGTGTATTTGGCCTTACGGGTTTCTTACGATCTCGTTGGAGAGTAATTTTTTTAAAATTAATCTTTGGTAAACTCTCTCCCTTTCGGATGACTTGTGACGCTTTAAAGAATGCAGATTTAAATTGATCATGATTTTGTAATTTAGTTTGGTTTTTTTCTAAAAATTGAGAAAAGTCATTATCAATCGGTATTGTTCTTGGAAGATGTTTATGGAGCAATTTTGCAATTCTAATAAGTGAAGCTTTCGAGTTATATCTTTTTAAAATATAGTTAAGACCACTTAAATAAGGAGTTTTTGAGACATGTTGGTCGAATTGAAGATAATTAAGTTTATTTTTTATTTTGACCATGGCCTGCAGCCTAGAAGTAGGGGATGCCAAATCTGGTCGAACATTGAGTTGAAATAAACCCCACATAACTGACAGTTCAATTAACGATAGTCTTTTAATTTCAGGAACACTGGTAACAAGGTCATTAAAAATTCGAACGGCCTTTTTACTTGAACCTGCAATTGTTAATTTATTACTTTGTTGGTTAGTTGAACAATATGCCTTTGGAGCTTTTAGTGTATATTTTCTGTTAAAATCTTTTTTTTCTGTGTAGTAAAAATATTCACCACACGAAGAAGTTATGAATAAAATAAATAAAAAGATTGAGATTGAAGATTTTGTCATTTCTCTTTTATTTGGTAAAGACCTTTTATTTTATTTCCATATTCTTCCGCGGTTTCGGGGAGAGCTATAGTTATTTCTTCTTCGTGATTAGAGTTCGCTTTATGAGTTGCGAGATCTTCTGTGTCTGAATGACTGTGAGAAATGACGTCTGAATTGCAGTTATCCATGTCCAAAAGTCCAAATTCATCAAAATTTAGCTCTTCCGCTTTAGCATTTTTTGCCCGTAAAACGAAGATAAGCCACATACCTGATGTTTCTTGTCGGTTCGAACATTGTTGTGTTTTGAAGTCTATTATTTCATAACCAAGATTAATAAGTTTATAAAATAGCTTATCAAACCTTTTTTCTCTATAGCCTGTTTTTCGAGGACTTGGAGCCGGTATAAAGTATGTAAATGTCTGAATTCTAAACTGATCTTGCTTAAATACGCTAGTTAGAAGACGTTTTAAAGATGTAACTATTTGACCCATATTGTATTAACCAAGTTATGAATTTAATTCTTATTATAGGTTTTATTTTACTCGTACTGCTCATTTAGAGTCAATATTTTGCTGATTAATTCCGGAAAAGTTTACCTGAATATTATTTTGATGATTGTAATTGATTTTATGGTTATAATTGAAGTGTAAACGATAGGATGTTGTTTACGTATTAGACAGGATGTCGAAAAGAGAGGGGCCTTTTGCAGGGGGCCCCTTTTTTTTACCTTTCTTTTTTGATTCAAATACTTACCTTTCAAATACATTAAATATAGTGGTGGGCATGTGGTGGGGCGGCCTGCGATACGTTATTTTGTGTTTAACAAAATGACGATCGCTTTACCGTTGTGTAATTGCAATAACGATAGTGCCTGCAATGCATGGGCGGAGACCATCAACGCTTAAAAACCATGATTACAATTACTTTTATTAAAAATATAATTTTTACAATCGTTCTGTTTCAAAAAAGAACTTTATAGCTGTCGTAACTCTCTTGCACTCTCTTTAGAAATAGGATCTATTTTCTCCCAGGAATCAAAAAGTTTTTTTGATGGCTTCCCAATTAATAGTACATTAAATAAATACCTCTTTTTGGGGGGAGCTATCGAAACTTAGTTTCCAGGTGAGAACAAACTAATGGCTCCGTTTTGCTCGCTCCAACTTTTCAATCAGTCCAAGTACTTCCGAATGTAAAAGAGGGGCAAAATGATGTCCAATGGAATTCACTTCTCCGTAAGGACGTTTTTCTCGCCCGTAGGTATAAGGACTTTTGGCATCCCATTGACTCTTAGGAATAATATATCCTAAAGCATCGTTAGTTTGACCGAAGATAAAATTAATTCTCTCCCCCATTGCCTCTCTAATGGGCGGAATCTCTAAAGGTTCTATTTTAAAGTCCTGCCCTTCAGGAGCCTCAATACCACCATTCACTATTTCTGGATAGATTTCTCCCGGGATAGTAAGAATGCGGGCAGGTCCAATGTCTAAGAGAGCGACTTCGGTTTTAATTTTAAACCAGCCGACAAAACGTCGCTTGAGTATACGAAGAATTCTCGCCAAACGAAAGCGCCAGTTTTTAATTCGCACACGAAACTTCTTGGCAACCAGACGAATTTCAGGCTGGTAAATTTGCTCAACCTGATTGGAGTCAAAGTCCTCTAAAATTTTATCTGCTAGGCGATAACCAATAGCGCGAGCTTTTTCAAAAGATGGTTTTTGAAAAGTCTCATTAATAAAAGGATCGTGAACAGCCAGTCTTCTATGTGGTGCTAGCAATCCACCTAGTGCAGCAACGATAAAGAGATGGGTTCCACCGATACCACTGCGATAACTTTTTCCGTCGTATAAAATACCTTGAGATAAGCCCCTTCTTAAATGCCCAGGATAGTCTGAGGTAATTTCTAAGTTCCCACTCCAAAGAGTCTCAGGATGATTCGCCCAAGTAATAATACTTCCTTGAGTAGCATCACTTTCAGGATCGACAAAACGAATAACTCTAAGGTCAGGATCGTAGACTTCCGGAAGACGGGTGTCTGCGATCATGTCTTCATACTCTTTTGGCCTTAAAGTAATTCGACGTACTTCCATTTTAGAAGGTGCCATGTTTCCTACGGCCAGTCCCACAGAGCTAACGATATCGTCTTTGACCTTTTGAAGATATTTTTTGTTAATACCAGATTTTAAAAGGTTGCCCCAAATCCCTTGAAGATCTGGTACTCCATGGTTATGAGTAGCGGCGACCATGAGATAATCAATCTTCCATTCTTTTTTCAATTTAGCCCGAACATCTTCAAGATCATTGTGAAAAAATCCGATGGAATCAATGGCGCAGATAGCGATACGAGTTTTCCCATTATCAATAACAGTGGTCAACGCCCAAATATCATCGTGAATTCCAGTGGCCGGTCGGCCTTGTTGAAAACCTGCCAGATAGATGGGATCAAATTTACCATTGCCGTTACCATCTATATATTTATCCTTGCGGCGCTTATAGCGAGCATCACCATCCACATCAATCCAGGTATCCACAATCTTAGGGGTGATCTTAACCTCACTAAAACCTACACGAAGGTTTCCTGGAGAACCTTTTTGTATCCGCGGCAAGCTTATGAGTTCACCTTTGGTTTGACTGGCTTCCTCATTACTAATAACGGTGAAAGTTAGACTGAATAACAGACCACAGAACAATGCTCCGCCCAATACCTTTTTCATAGATTTCCTACTTTTAAATGACCTTTTTAGTTTAAAACGATTCTAGAATTTCGAGGCGCTAGTTGTCAAACAAATTAGAACAGCGCTAGAGATAGCACACTCGAAAGCTTCCGTAGATGCACAGAATTCAGTTATAAAGAAAGAAGGTATGTTCGGCGCCTAGCACCTCTTTCCCAATATAATTTTTGCTTTTGAAGCTTACTCCAAATCAAAAAGGAGTTTGATATGTTCGATCTAATTAAGTTAAAAAAAGATTTTAGAAAAATTCAGAAAAACAAAATGGGAAAAAGAATTGTTTATCCTCATGTTCTAAGAACAAGGACTCTTTTGGCGCTAGATTCAGGTTATTCGCAAAAGGAACTGACTGAAGTTTTAGGAGTCGGCAATATGACCATTACT
>JABGXW010000112.1 GCA_018675575.1 Bacteriovoracaceae bacterium
CATTGGTACCAGTTGTTGCCCATACAGATACAAAAGGACTGGAGACAGGGTCCACTGCCGCTCCTGCTGATTCAGCAGAGTTTCCTTGATCTCTTTTTTCTAGTACTATTACTTCATTAAGACATGAAGAGGTCAAAAGAATTAATACTAATAGGTAAGTGCGCATGCCAAACCCTTGGTTCAAATAATTCATATTTATCCCTTAATTATTACTTTATGATCTTACGAGTAATGTAAAAAAACTGAACCATCGTGCTTAAAGAAAATGACAAAAGCTCAATCTGTACAGCACACTACAGTCTTCTGGTTCTAACCACTCATAAGCAGTCTCTGTAGTATTTATTGAAAGATACTTACGATTATCTCCGGACTTGCAGATAAAATCCCCTCCGGATCCAGTATTTGATCTTGCCGTTTGAAATATTTTTCCCATAAAAACTGAAGAGTAACCGGCACTACAAGATGTTTGACCCCAGTGAGTGTAACAGTGATTCGCTTCACTCTTTGCACACACTGAGCAGTCCTCAGCATTAATCCACTCATAACTAGCTGCTACACTATCATGGACTAGATACTTACGACTAACTCCGGACTTACAGATAAGTGAACCTGTTCCATTTCCTTTCATATCAAATCCACTCGAAAATATTTTTGCTGAATATAATGTTTCAAAGCCAGCTGGGCACGAGCTACTGCCCCAGGCAATAAAAGATAGATTTCCGGCAGATGAAGATGAGGCGCCTTGATGAGAACAAGATAAAATAGTACTCTCTCCACTATAGTCAGTGGATATTCCAATATTAACACTAAAAAACTTTTTCATTTTTCTTACGTTCGATGAACTAATCTTCTTCTCATAAATAATAACCAATTGAGCCGTGTCACTAGCGGTTCCCTCGCAATAATTATCAGAGCACGCTCCAAGTCCGTTATTCATGACGAGTTTAATCGAAGTTATATTTAATTTACCGAATTTACTTTGGTTATCGCTACCAGGGTTATCGGCCCCATTAAACTTCTTTAAAGTTCTAGAGTCTCCAGCAACATTGCTATACCAAAGGTCAACATCCAAGCCTTCACTTGCTTCGGTAAAAGCTGACCCCGCATTTATTTCGACTCCAGCAAAATCAATGTCTTTTTTCTCGAAATTTACAGGACTGCCTATTGGATCTTCTCCAGCAAGGCTCATTTTGCAGTGCCTGGGACTGTCTAAAATCAATCTAATGGAAGTATGAAGCTCGGCTTCGTCAGCTATAGAGTGAGCACGAGTTTGTCCGTCATTTATATTATTCATTACCTGAGCAACAGCAAGGGATAATCCGCCCAATAAACCTACTGTCATCATGATGCTGATAAGTGAAAATCCTTTGTTATTCCAAAGCTTCATATATCTCCCGAATTTGATGTTTCTAGTCCTACATAGTTAGTAACTTTCTTCAATTTACAATAGATTCTGTTTTTCTCTAAATTTTCAGGTCAAATTGAATTTTTGATTTCAAAAACTAGAGATAACAAATATTTAGACAAGCTCTGAGGTGTAACTTCTTTGTTCATTTAAAATAATATCATGAGTTTTTTGTATAAAACCATATCTTCGGTGTCTAGTACCTCTTTCCCAATATAATTTTTCCTTTGAAGCTTACTCCAAATCAAAAAGGAGTTTGATATGTTCGATCTAATGTATGTTCGGCGCCGAGCCTACCTTTTAGCCCTCACTATTAAAAATAGAATCGCTAGCGCCTTAGCTGAAGTGACTCAGCTCGACTATTTAAAAAGTAAAGAATAAATCAATATAATAATCCATATCTAACTTTATCTATTGCAATTTCAACACATTGCAAAGTTATTACGTTATCTAACAAATTAATCGAAACTATTGAATCAACTTCTCGTATGTAAGTAAAACAAATTTATGAACTAAGGGTAAAGCTATGAAAACAATGTCTCATTTAATTACCATCATTATTTTTCTCAGCTTTTTATCTTGTAGGCAAGGAAATAAATCATCCATTACAAGTGTTAATCAATTTTCAAACAAAGCTTTTTCTGCTTCATCTAGTTTTAGTTCTGCAGTCCCAACTCTTAGCACAGGACTAAGTAGAAGCACTGTCACAGCTGTTCCAAAACTTTTAACTTTATCGTATTTATTAAAATTGGCAAAAATGAATAATACTATAGATGTAGTAATCGAAGAAGGAACCATCGTGGAAATAGATCAAAGTCTTGATTTAGGGTTTATCAAAGTTCTAGGAATACTAAGATGTAAGCAAAATTTAAATGTAAATATAAAAACTGATGGAATATTAGTCATGGGCCCTAATGCAAAATTAAAATGTGGTTCTTTGCAAAATAGATTTACAGGTAAAATTCAATTCATTCTAAAGAATTATAGAGAATTATCTGATTTAATAATAAATCCAATGCATACAATGGGTGGCAAGGCGATTGCCGCAATGAATGGAGCAACAATCTCTCTCCATGGGGATATCAAAAATTCAGGATACAGCAGACTAGATCAAAATCTAAATCAAGGTGAAAAAGAATTAATAATTGCAGATAGTAAGAAGTGGTCAAAAGATGATGAGATTGTAGTTAGTACAACTAGTTTTTATAAAGATCATCATGATTTATTTAAAATTTTAAACTATGATGAAAATTCAAAAAAGATATTTCTCTCAAAAAATGCAGATTTCTTTCATTATGGAAAAATGCAAAATTTTAAAGATGAAAAAGATAATGAAAATTACTCATTAGATGAGAGAGCTTTTGTCGCCAATCTTACAAGAAACATTGTTATAATGTCTGAGCTAGATCAATACACTCAAAATCAACTAGGAGCTCACATGATGATTATGCATGGATCCTACGGTTATATTGATGGAGTGGAATTTTATCGAGTTGGGCAAATGGAAAAGATGGGAAGATATCCTTTTCATTGGCATCGATCAGGTGATGTTTCAGGACAATATATTAAAAACTCTTCAATTCATGAATCTTATAATCGTTGTATAACTATTCATAATTCATTTAATGCAGAATTGAATAATAATACTTGTTTTAATCACTACGGACATGGATTCTTTTTAGAGGAAGGAAATGAAGTTGGAAATATAATTCAATATAATTTAGGAATGTATTCACGAAAACCGGAAGCTAGCAGGGCCTTACTAAAGTCAGATTGGATTACTCAACCTGCTGACAGATTTCCAGGTCCTGCAACTTTTTGGATCTCTAATCCAGATAATGATGTTAGATTTAATATCGCCTCTGGATCTGAGGGGTCAGGATTTTGGATGGCATTTGTTGAAAATCTTAATTGTGATTCCATGGGTTGCACATTAGCGGCGAATCGTTCACAAGCAAATGTGTTCCCACTTACTACCAATACAGATAATTTTTCAGATAATGAAGCACATTCAGCTGTCACCGGAATAACTTGGGATGGAGCGCCTATGGGTGATCTGCTAAATAATAATCTTCTTAATTCTAATGATAGAGAGCTCGTTTCAGCTCATTATAAACCTCAAATAATTCCAGAGTTTAATAATTTAATAGTTTCAAAAGGGTCACGAGCAGGAATTTATTTTAGGGGAGAACAGGTTAATTTTAAAAATACAATATTAGCAGATAACGGTACTGCAGCGTTTTTTGCATACAATCAAATTCTTCAAGACTCAATTATCGTTGCCACAAGCGATAATTATGATTCTGTTGAAAAGGCTTACCAATTTGATCAAAGTATTGCAAGTCACTCCCGACATACCAAATTTTTTGAAGGCATTAGAGTCTATGATGGATCTTTCGTATTAGATAATGTTTATTTTGCAAATTTTAATACAGAGAAATTAATGATTAATAATATGGATTTCACTTCGACTCCAATTTCATTAACAGGAGGAGCTGAGAGGTTCGGCAATGCAGTCAAGCATGTAAACTTTTCAAATATTCCTTATCGCAAGTTTCTTTTTGACCATAAAAAAATGAATTGGCAAGATTCTTATACTGCTTCAGTTCGTGATATTAATGGAGATTTGACTGGATTCAATGGCTCATTAATTAGGCCCAATCATGCTATCAATGATTATCCGGGATGCCAGCAAAGCTTAGAAGGCCTTGCTCTTATTTGTCCCTATGAAATTTCAAACTTAAGGTTTAATGCAGGAGGAACAAGTACTTCTCAGCATTTCAACGTAAAGAGATCAGATGGTCCAGAGTTTATCCACAATCCATTTCATCCAACCGCAATTCATTACAATAAATTTTCGATGATTATGGATCCAATATTATCTTATACAATATCAGATTTTAATTTTTATCATGATAGTAGTATTCAAACAAAGTTTGTCAGCAATGATCTCGGCGACATATCTCCCATTATTATAATTGAGTCGGGTCAAAACCTACCTTGCTCATTAGATAATTTAAAACTTGATGAAGGGCTTAAAGTTTTCTCATTGGAAAAGTTAAGAACCATCAACGATACAGCATATATGAATTTAAATGGTAAGTTTGTTTTTAAAATTAAATCCGACAGTATTAAAGAAAATATTACAAATGAGTCAGCACAAGGAAGAAACCTATTTAATATTCAATGCCAGTAAGAATAAATAGTGAATCTAACCTTGAAAAGAAATAAGGGAGACTCCACCCATAATCAAACCAACCCCTACTAATTGCCAAGAATTTATTGGCTCTTGGGCCCAATAGTAAGCGATCAATCCTCCCCAAATATAGGTCGTGGCATAAACGGGATAGACAACAAACATTCGCCCTCCCATTCTAAATGCAAAAATAAATAAAACTAAGACCCAGAAAAAAGAAATCATTCCTCCTGTGAGTCTTCTTAACATGTGGGACAAAATTAGGTTAATTAAACTAACAACTTGAGTCTGTTAGTCTTCTTTAACCCATGGCCCCATGCTCCTTTTAATAAAAGCTACCAAAATGGTAAAAGGAGTCAGTTATGAGTAAAA
>JABGXW010000113.1 GCA_018675575.1 Bacteriovoracaceae bacterium
TAATTGGCAATAAAAATTGATATCATTAAGAATGAAATTTGATTCTAATCTCGTCGCTAATTTCAAATGAAATTCGGCCATGGAAAAGGTGGCCAAAAACCATGCATGCCCAGTACCGTTAGTGTTGTAGCCATTATAGGTATCTTCTGGGTAACGCCCAATTGCCGTGGCCAAATTTAAATTATTATTTTGATTGATAGGGTAGAGGCGTTTAAAGCTGGCTTCAATTTTAGTTATAGTTTTTAATACTTTTGAATCTAAGAGGCTATAAAAGCCGTCGTTAGTATTACCATGAAGAACTCCAAGCACTGTTGAGATATCTAAATGACTTTTAGAAACTCCACCTGTTTGCTTAAGGGTTGCTAGAATATGGCCTTTTTCCTTTGACCAAAACTTTTGAATAAGGTTTTCAACTAATTTGGCCTTTTCTGTATAGAATTGAATGGCATTTAAATCCCCCAATCTCTTGGCCAATTTTGCTCCCATCAAAAGCGCTTTACGTTGCGCCATTGCAGTAGCAAAATGCAATCCCTTTACTTCTTCCCAATAATCAAAGCCCTGCTTATCAAAATAGCGGGCAGTATATTCTAAGTCCTGCTTAATGGGTGATTTAGCGGGAAGAATGGGAGAGTATAATTCTTTTAAGACGTAATCTATTTGTCCCTCTGATATTAATTTATTGGCCCACTTGATAAGAGTGATTGCCCGAAGAGCTGGTCCATCGTGCTGTGGTCGTCCCCAAGGACCAGTGAAAAGACTGCCGTCGACATGATATTTAGGTTCACCTAAAGAAGTGAAGCCAGAGATTAATTGAATATTTTGGACCCGTTTTACATAATCAAAAATAGATTCTCTTAACTTATTTTTAATATCATTATTCTTTTCTCTTGAAGCCAGGTCAATTACGGTATTCATAACAAGGGCAGCATCTCTAACCCAATGATAGAAGTAATCTGGGTGACTTTTAGAAGGTGAGGCAACCACAATACCCTTGGCCGTCCCCGCCGGGTGAATATTATCCATTAAGTATTTTAAACTAATTTGATAACTTATTTTTTTAGTAGCTGGGGTAGTACTAGCAGAAGCGCTAAAAGAAAAAAGTAGAAGGCTTAAAAGTAGTAGGTTGAATTTCATTGATTCTCCAAAAGATAGTTTTCAATTTGCTCGGCGGTCTCAAGTTTTAAAACCTCGCGGGCTATTTTTTCACATGTTGATTTAGTTAAATTGATAATTTGCTCTTTAGTCTTAAGTATATGCATGGCACTCATGGATAATTTATTAATACCAATGCCGATGAAAAAGGGCACTAGGGTCGGATGATGCGCAACAGAGCCACAAACAGAGACATTTATATTTTTCTCGTTAGCATTTTTGGCCACCATATGAATCAAGCGCAATAGCCCTGGATTAAAGGGATTATATAACTCCTGAACTTTTGGATTATTGCGGTCAACTGCGCAGGTGTATTGAGTTAAATCGTTGGTTCCTAGTGAGAAGAAATCCACGTACTTGGCTAGCACATCAGTAATTAAGGCCGCCGACGGGACTTCAATCATCATGCCGACTTTAATTGTTTTACTAAAAGGGATGGACTCATTTTCTAATTCACTTTTGCAATCATCTAGAGTTTGCAACGCCATTTGAAGTTCTTCAAGACAACTGATCATAGGAAACATAATCGCCATATTGCCATGAACTGAGGCGCGCAGTAGGGCGCGAAGTTGTGCTTTAAAAATATCTGTTTGCTTAAGGCATAACCTAATTGCTCTATAACCTAAAAAGGGATTTTCTTCATTCTTAATTTTTAAGTAAGGAAGGTTTTTATCTCCTCCAATATCCAGCGTTCTAATTACACATTCTTTATCAGTAAGACTTTTTAAAACTTTGCTATAGACTTCATATTGCTCATTCTCAGTTGGCATAGAATCTCTATCCATATAAAGAAATTCTGTGCGATAGAGCCCAACCGACTCGGCATCGTTTTGGTGAAAGGATTCAAGATCTTGGTAGCTACCAAGATTGCCGGCCAAGACAGTGGTAAATCCATCTGTAGTGGTGGCTTTTTTTCCAATAAATTTCTTTAAATCATCAAGCCCTGATTGGTACTTATTTTTAAGTGCTTTAAACTCATCTAACTCCTGGTCACTTGGATTAATAATCAATTCACCAGTGCTGCCGTTTAAGGCGATTATATCACTATTTTTGACTTTATTAGTGATGCTACTTAGTCCCACAATAGCAGGAATTTCCATGGTTCTTGCCATGATGGCGGAATGAGAAGTCTTGCCACCCTGATTGGTTAAAAAGCCCAAAACATATTTTTTATTCATGGTGGCCGTTTGTGAGGGAGTCAAATCATCACAAATAAGAATAACGTCAGAATCTAATTTTGATAAATCTGTATTAGTAATTCCTTCTAAATGATTAAGTACTCTTGTGAAGACGTCTTTAACGTCAGTGGCACGAGCTTTCATATATTCGTCGTCCATACTTTCAAACATGGTGACGACATCTTTAACCACGGACTCTATGGCCCATGAGGCATTAACAAATTTAGTCTCTATCATTTGATTTACTTGCGAGAGAATCTCAGGATCTTGTAATAAAAGTAAATGCGCCGAAAAAATTTCAGCTTCTTCTGCTCCTAATTCCTTAAGAGCCTTTTCTTGAATAGCTTGTAGTTCCAGGACTGATTGATCAATGGCGACTTTTAGCTTCTTTAATTGCGCGCTACTATCTTTACAAGTAAGTTTTGATATATTTAATTGATCATTTTTAATCATCAAAATTTGCCCAATGGCAATTCCTGGTGAAGCCGCTATTCCCGTAATCATCTATTAATGCAGGTTAAATTTATTCTTAACTAAATCAGTTAAGGAGTCGATCGCCGTTTGCTCGTCAATACCAACAGCGGAAATAATAATTTCAGTGTCTTTAACTAAGCCAAGAGTCATAAGGCTCATTATAGATTTTGCATTGGCGATTTTTTCACCAAAAATAATATTGATGTCGGATTTAAAATTAGTAGCTGCTTTAACAAATAGAGCAGCTGGTCTAGCGTGCATACCTTCATCATTTAATATTGTTACGGCTTGTCTCATTAAATTATTCCTTTTAGTGAGTTGTTATTTCTATGATTGAATCACTTGGGCTTACATTTCCTAATTGCATCACTTTAAAGTTAGAAATGTTGTCCATATTAGTAATGACAACTGGAGTGATATGACTTTTTGCTTTTTGTTTAACTAAATCTAAATCAAATTCAAGTAGTTTTTCTCCGGCCTTTACTTTATCTCCGACTTTAACTAATGGAGTGAAGCCTTCGCCTTTCATTTTTACTGTATCTATTCCCACGTGAACTAGAATTTCTGAACCATTTTCAGTGGTAATCCCAAAAGCGTGATGGGTGTGAAAAAATTGTGCGATCACACCAGTTACCGGAGCATAGACAGCGCCTTCGCTAGGGATAACTCCTACGCCGTCGCCTAGAAGTTTTTCAGCAAAGGTGGCATCAGGAATTTCACTCAGAGGAATTATTTCTCCTTTAAGAGGGGAAGTCATGATTAATTTTTTATTATTGCTGATGATTTGTTTGATTTCTTCTTTTAACATTTCTGATTCGGTTCCAAAGATAACTTGAACATTATCTCCGGTGGTCATAATACCTGCGGCACCGAGACTTTTTAAGCGTGCCTTATTAATTGAAGGCAAGCTTGTCACTTTTAGTCTTAGGCGAGTAATACAAGCATCTAAATCTAGAATGTTTTTGGCTCCACCAAGTGCGGTAAGAATTTCAAAAGATTTACCTGAAGTAGATAATTGTCCAAGCTGTAAATCATCGTCTTCGAGGCTTTCATCGCGGCCTGGTGTTTTAAAATTAAAGATAGGAATTAAAGTATAAAAGGCGGTGAAATAAATGGCTGCAACGGCGGGCCCTACAACCATCCAAAGCATACTTGAATTTTTTTGATTAAAAAATCCAACCACGTAATCTATAACTGAAGCAGAAAAGGTATAGCCTAGGTGAATATCAAAAGCGTTGGTTAGTAAGCCTGAACAAAAAGCAGCACCTACATGAAAAACGTAAAGTAGTGGTGCTACAAAGATAAAGGCAAATTCAATTGGTTCGGTGATACCTGTAATAATTGAAGTTAAAGCAGCTGATAACATAATGCCGCCAACAGCAGTTCTTTTGTCTTTTGGGGCCCGTAAATACATTGCATAGGCAGCTGCCGGAAGACCAAAAAGCATAATCGGAAATTCTGCTGCCATAAAACGACCGGCAGTGGCGTCACCGGCAAAATATCTTACCGACTCACCATGAACGACTTTACCCGCTGTGGTTACAAATTCACCAAACTCATAAAGAAAAGGTGGGTAATAAACGTGGTGTAGTCCAACTGGAATTAAAAGTCTTTTTCCAGCAGCATAAAATGCTGGGCCAAATTCTGAGCTCATAATATTTGAACCAAAGCTATGAATTGCTTCTTGCACCGGTGGCCAAATCAATCCTAGGATGATGCCAGTAAAAACTGCGGCAACCGCGGCCAAAATAGGAACAAGTCTTTTGCCAGAGAAAAACCCCAAAACCTTAGGAAGTTGAGTTTTAAAAAATCTTTTATAAATATAAGCAGTAATAAGACCAATAATAATACCGCCAAAAACTCCGGTGTTAATTGCCAAGGTTAGTTCTCTAACCTCACCGATAACTTTTAAAATATTTGTTAAAGTGAAATAACCAACCGCCGCAGCAAGGGCTGCCACTCCGGCTCCACCGGTAAACCCAATTGCCACGCCAATAGCAAAGATAAGTGGAAGCTGTTCAAAAATGGCAAGGCCGCCACTATAAAAAAGTTTTCCTACAACTAGTAAGGTAGTACTTGTTACCACTTGATCGGTTGTGGCCAGGTCTTCTAAAATTCTACCAAGCGCTACTAAAAGTCCCGCAGCCGGTAAAACCGATACCGGAACCATTAAAGATTTGCCTAATTTTTGCATCAAAGAGAATGATTCATTAAATAATGATTTCATGACGTGTTCCATTAAAAAGATTTTAGTTTAGGTATCATGCTGGCAATTAATCGTATATTTATTTATAGATTTGTGCGTGACGTGTCTAGAAGCGGGGTTCATTGATGAATCGAGCTTATCAGCTAAAAGTGTATACGGAATTTCAGTGACTTAGAGATATCTTTAGGGAAACTAGCTATTATAAATGAATATGTTTTGGAGGAAATATGAGTGCAGATAAGTTTATAAAAAATTGTGAAGATTTAAGAATAGATGAATCATTTTCCTATCAGGTGATACAGAAACTTTCTAAACAGGTTCGCCTTAGTTTTGGCAAAAACCATTATTAACTTCTGCCTTTAAGGCCTTTGGATCCATCTGTTAATTATAGTTCCAGAAAAACCATTAAGGCGCCGAACATGCAAACTATTTTTGCTCGAGATCATCCATTAAATTTTTAAAAAATGATTTTTTATATTGATTTGCATCCTCTTCCGTCATATGCCCAAATGTTGTTCTATCTTGCAATGTAAATAGTTTGTCATCTTTTAGATCGTTAAGAAAACGAGATAAATGCCTTGGAACATCTTTTCCAAAAAGTTTTCTTTCCTTACAATAAGTCATAAATAAGGTTTCACGTGCCCGTGTTATACCTACATAACAAAGACGCCTCTCTTCATCAACTCCTCCTTCTTGTACTGATCTTTTGTGGGGAAGAGTTTCTTCTTCTACTCCAATTAAAAAAATCGTATCAAACTCAAGCCCCTTTGAGGAATGCAAGGTCATTAAAGTGACCTCATTAACCCTTACGTCATCATCTTCTTCCTCATTCAGCTCTTCGAGGTCTTGTGAGTCTTGTAGCAGTAATTTTTGTGCAAAGTTCTCTAATGTCGCATGAGACTTATTGTAGCTTTCATACCTTGCTGCAGATTCAATGAAGATGTTGATGTCATTTTTTCTTCGCTCTACCTGCTTAGCATTATCATGGGATTTTTCAATATATTGATTGAATTTTATATCTTCCACGAGGCATGAAATTGACTCTGGAAGAGAATGTTTTTTAAATTTCTCTTGAAAGTCAGTGATAATTTTTGTGAATTTATTAATCACTTCTGTCTTGTTTGGGATTAAATCAGGATATTTAAGAAAGGCATCATATAATGTTATATTTTCTTCTAATGATTTTTTTAAAAATGTATCTAAAGTTGCCTTGCCTATACCTCTATTTGGTACATTTAGAACTCTACGTAGAGATAATTGATCTCGCGGATTTAAGATGACAAATAGGTAGGCCATAATATCTTTTACTTCTTTTTTATCATAAAACTTTTGACCTCCTAATATTCGGTAGGGAACATTAGATAATCGCAGGTGTTCTTCGAGTGGCTGTGCTTGAGTATTTGAGCGGTAAAGAATAGCAATGTCTGCTAAATGCATACCATCACCTTGATATTGTACTATTTGTTCAATTGTAATCTCAGCTTCATGGTCAGTATTTGCTGTTAGCCATATCTTTGGCAAGGCATCTGATTTTTTCTTTGTCCAAAGAGTTTTATCCCTTCTCTCTTTGTTAATTTCTATCACTTTGTTAGCAAGACCGAGAATAGAGCTTGTTGAACGGTAATTTTCTTCAAGTTTAATGACTTTTGCACCTGGAAATTTACTTTCGAAGTCTAAGATATTGCTCAAATCTGCACCACGAAAAGAGTAGATAGATTGGTCATCGTCCCCCACAACACATAGATTATTATGAGAACTCGTTAAACCTAAAATTAGTTGAAATTGTAGATTATTAGTATCTTGGTACTCATCAATCATTATGAATTGAAATAATTCAGAATATTTTTTAGCGACGTCGGGAAAATCATTAAATAGCCTTACAGTGAGAAACAAAATATCATCAAAATCAATAGCATTATAAAACGCTAGCTTTTCTTGATAAAAATGATAAACATATTCGATTGCGACATCATATGGATCTTCAGGATCAAAAAAACTAGAATGCTCATAATCTGTATGAGAAATGCCGTTATTTTTCAAATAGCCAATTTTTGATAAGACTACCTTTCTATCAAAACTTTTATCGGCGCGGTACATTTTTAATGCTTCTCGAATAATCGAAAGTTGATCAGATGAATCAAAAATGGTGAAATTTTTATAATATCCTAGTTTCGTAATTTCTTTTTTTAGTATTTTGACGCCAAGGGAATGAAAAGTAGAAAGAGTAAGCTTCCTACTTTTTCTATTTCCTAAGAGATTTGACACTCTTTCTTTCATTTCCCTAGCTGCTTTATTAGTAAAACTAACTCCTAAAATAGACTTAGGATCGATATTTAAGTTATCTACCATATGCGCAATTCTATAGGTTATAGTACGGGTTTTTCCACTTCCGGCCCCTGCAAGTATAAGTACTGGACCTTCTATTGTTTCTGCTGCATGGCGCTGTTCCGGGTTAAGACCCGCTAATGAAATCATGCTTGAATTCTACGCAAAAAAGGAGCTTCTTTCAATCCACAAAAGAGAAAGATGTTGCTATAATTTTAAACTTAATAATTATTATTTTATCTTGGGGTATAGTCATGTCAAAAAAAAAGGTAGCTAAAAAAAAGACTACTAAGAAAATAACTACAAAAAAGATAGCTAAGAAAAAGGCCCCTAAAAAAAGAACAAAGAAGAAAGCTTTTAGGAAGGTTACAAAAAAGTCAACAAAGAAAAATGTTATAAGAAAAAAAGTAAATAAACAAAAAGACCTACTTCAAGATAGCATTATCGAGTTAATCCGACAGACTTCTACAATTCTTCCTGGAGATATTCAAAAAGTTATTTTAGAAGCATTAGAGAGAGAAAAAGAGGGAACAACTGCAAAATATGCTATGAGTATAATAGATGCAAATATTAAACTGGCAAAATCAAAAAGTCAGCCAATGTGTCAAGATACTGGAACTATTCTTTTCTTTATTTCCCATCCTGCTGAGTTTTCAGAATTAGCTTTTATGAAAACGGCAAATAAAGCAGTGGTTTTAGCTACTAAAAAAGGATATTTAAGACAAAACTCAGTCGATACATTAACAGGTGCCAATACCACTATGAATCTAGGACCTGGTCATCCAAGCTTTCATTTTCATGAGCATAAGAAAAAAACAATCGAAGTGAGATTGATGTTAAAAGGTGGAGGATGTGAAAACGTTGGAGCTCAATATGCATTACCAAATGTTTCTTTAGACGCTGGCAGAGACCTTGATGGTGTACGTAAAGTAATTCTTGATGCAATTATTAAAGCTCAAGGTAAGGGGTGTGGACCTGGGGTCCTTGGAATTTGCATTGGTGGAGATCGAGGTGCCGGTTATATCGACTCGAAAGAGCAATTATTGAGGCATTTAGATGATTCTAGTCCAAACAATACCTTAGCTGATTTAGAAAGGGATATAGTAAATACTGCAAATAAACTAGGAATCGGTCCCATGGGCTTTGGGGGAAAAACAACACTATTAGCATGTAAGATAGGAGTTTTAAATAGATTACCGGCATCTTACTTTGTCTCAATTTCCTATATGTGCTGGGCCTATAGAAGGCAGGGCATAACACTCGGCTCTCATAATAAAATATCAAAATGGTTATATTAGGAGGTTTTTATGAAAAAACTAAATTTTCCTTTTAAAAGAGAAGAAATTAGAGCTTTAAAAGTTGGAGATATGGTTCTCATTTCTGGAAAAATGTTCACGGGAAGAGATGCCATTCATAAATATCTCCATGATGGGAATATGCCACCAGTATCTTTGCAAGATCAAATAATTTATCATTGTGGACCTGTTGTTTTGGAAGAAAAAAATAACTACCGAGTAATAGCTGCAGGGCCTACAACATCTATTAGAGAAGAACCTTATCAATGGGAAGTGATGCGTGATCATGGAATTCTTGGAGTCATTGGTAAAGGTGGAATGGGACCTAAAACATTAGAGGGATGTGCTAAATATGGTTGTGTCTACTTTCATGCCATTGGTGGTGCGGCACAAGTTTTAGCGGAAAAAATAAAATCAGTTGATAATGTCTATTTAAAAGAGAAGTTTGGTTCACCAGAAGCAATCTGGGAATTAACAGTTGAAGAATTTCCTGTTGTCGTTACTATGGATAGTCATGGCAATTCTCTTCATGAGAAAGTCCAAGCAAAAAGCGAAGCAAATTTAAAAGAATTACTGTAGGAAAAATATGACTGTGGATAATGATAAAAAAAAATATCTCATCACTTCGGCATTGCCTTATGCTAATGGACCTTTACACTTTGGGCATCTTGCCGGAGTCTACTTACCAGCAGATACATTTACTAGGCATCATAAATTATTAGGACATAATGTACTTCATATCAGCGGTTCAGACGAGCATGGCGTTGCTATCATGTTAAATGCTCAAAGAGAAAAACGCCCTTATAAAGAATATGTCGATAGTTGGCATCAAGAACATAAAGAATTATTTGATCAATTTAATGTTCACTTTGATTATTTTGGGCAAACTTCTGCTGATTATCATACTAAAGAAGTGATTCCATGGTTTACTTCACTTTACGATAAAGGCCTTATTGAACCTAGGGACTCTCAACAGCTTCAATGTAAGTCCTGTACCAACCACTTACCAGACCGATTTGTAAAAGGAACTTGTTATTCATGCGATTATAAAGACGCTAGGGGTGATGAATGTCCAAATTGTGGAATTATTATTGATTCTGTAAAACTTAAAAACCCAATTTGTCAGATCTGTGAGTCAACTGATATTTCAGAAGTTACTGTGACACAATATTATTTATTGCTATCAAAATACCATAACGAATTTCAGACATATTTAAATTCCAAAAAAGATGTTTGGCGTAAAACTGTATTTCCTTTTGTACAATCTCTTATTAAAGATGGATTACATGATAGGGCGATCACACGGGATTTGGATTGGGGAATCGATGTGCCTTTAAATACCCCCGAAGCAAAAGGTAAAAAACTTTATGTTTGGTTTGATGCTCCAATTGGATATGTCTCAAACACGAAACAATTATTTATGGAGTCTGGTAGAGATAAAACAGAAGATTATATTAAAGATTGGTGGGGAAATGAAGATACTGAAATTGTCCATTTCATTGGTAAAGACAATATTATTTTCCATTGTATAATCTTTCCTTGTATGAGTATGGCATCAGAACTTATCAATCCAGGCACTGATGTGCCTTCGAATCAATACTTGAACTTAGAAGGAAAACAATTTTCAAAATCTGCTGGTTGGTATGTAGATGCTAAAGAGGCATTAGATCAATTTGGATCAGATGCTTTACGGTATTATTTATTTTCAATCCTACCTGATTTTTCAGATTCCTCATTCACTTGGGAAGGATTCCAAACACGAGTTAATGGTGAATTGGCCAATAATGTCGGAAATTTAGTAAGCCGCTGTTTAAAGTTTTGGAATAAAAACTGGTCTGATGGGTTAGAAGCAAAATCGTTTGATAATTTTTTTAACTCCAAACTAAAATCACATTTTGAAAATTCAACAAAAGAAATCCATCATTATTTAAATGATAAAAACATAAAAAAGGCATTAGAATCTCTAATGGCACTCTCACAAACAGTAAATACATATTTCTCAGATCTCGCTCCTTGGGCGCAAATTAAAACTGACGAAAATGCGGCCAAAGAAACTATTGGAGTCACTGCGATTCAAATTCTTATTTTGGGCATACTTTTTGAACCTTTTTTACCTGAATTATCTAAAAATATTATTAAGCTCTATGGTGATCAAGTTAGTGATGAAATTAAGTCAGATGTTTATAAGGCCAATTACTCAAGTCTCAAAGAGCTTTTTAGTAACACCGTAAAACTTGTTGCAGAACCAAAAGTCTTAGTACCTAAAATAGATAAGGCCTCTATTGCAAAATTCCAGGAGTCATTACGTGCCAAAACACAGTAATCCTGAAAAAATGTGGTCGCCTTCAAAAGACAGAATTAAAAATTCTGAATTGACTCGTTTTATTTCTTTTTTATCTATTGAATCTATAACTAATTATAATGAACTACATCAATTCTCGATAAGTCGGCCCGGTGAATTCTGGGAAAGCTTAATAAAATTTTATGAATTACAATTTAGCGGATCATTACACCCTCATTATACTGATTTAGGATTTTCTGATTATACATGGTTTAAAAATGTAGAGTGTAACTTTGCTGAAAATCTGCTCTCTAAGGGAAATGACAAAAATATTGCTCTTAACTTTGTCCATGAATCTGGTCTTAAAAAAGAAATTACATATAAAGAATTACGAAGCGATGTTGCCTCTTTATCAGAGTCACTTAAAGATAGTATAGGACCAGGAGATGTCTTAGCATGCTATATGCCAAATTGCCCCGAAACAATTATCTCTATGCTCGCGGCCACCTCAAATGGAGGAGTCTTTACTTCTACTAGTTCTGATTTTGGTGTTTCTGGTGTGCTAGATAGATTTCAGCAATCTAAACCGAAAGTCTTAATTGCAGCTATAGGCTATTCTTATAACGGTAAGTATTTTGATCAAACTGATAAATTATTAGATATTGAAAAGAGATTAGAATGCCTTGAAAAGATAATTTTAGTTGATTTTCTTGGTAAGGGGATTGATCTCAAACGCTTTAAAAAAGCACAATTATATACTGATAAAATAGCAAATCATAAATCGAAGTTAGAATTTGTGAAAAGAAGATTTGATGACCCTCTTTATATTATGTATTCATCGGGAACAACTGGAAAACCAAAATGTATAGTCCATGGAATTGGAGGGACATTATTACAGCATATCAAGGAATTAGGTCTTCATACCGATTTAAATTCAAAAAAGAATATCTTTTATTTCACTACCTGCGGATGGATGATGTGGAATTGGTTAGTAAGTTCTCTCTACTTTGGTGCAAAGATTACTCTCTATGAAGGTTCTCCTGGAACTCCAACATTGGAAGGATTTTTTAATATTATAGAGAAAGAAAAAATCAATATTTTTGGAACAAGTCCAAAATTTCTTAAGGCGTTAGAAGATTCTGGATACGATGATCTTAATAAATTTTCAACTCTAGAGACCATACTTTCAACCGGAGCACCTCTGATCCCAGAACAATTTGATTTCGTTTATTCAAAAATACAATCTAATGTTCAACTTTCTAGTATCTGTGGGGGAACTGATATTCTAGGTTGCTTTATGTTAGGCAATCCTATCTTGCCTGTAAACAGGGGAGAAATACAATGCCTAGGGCTTGCAATGGACGTTGCTTCTTATGATGAAAAAGGTGCTGCTATCATTGATTCAGAGGGTGAGTTAGTGTGCCAAAAATCATTCCCTTCAAGGCCATTGTATTTTTTAAATGATAAACAAAATTTAAAATTAAATGACGCCTACTTTAACAAATATAAAGATGTTTGGCACCATGGAGACTTTATAACAATAACTCATGATAAAACAGTGAGAGTATATGGACGCTCTGATGCAACGCTAAATCCTGGTGGAGTTAGAATTGGAACCGCTGAAATTTACCGGCAAACAGAACAACTTAGTTATCTAGAAGATAGTGTATGTGTCGGGAAAAATATAAACGGTGAAATAGATGTAATCTTATTTGTAAAACTAATTAAAGGTGAGACATTAACAGAAACAAGAATTTTAGAAATTAAAAATCATATAAGAAGAAATACAACACCTAGACATATGCCAAAAAAAGTTTATTCAGTCAGTGGCATACCTTATACTCGATCTGGAAAAAAAATGGAATTAGCTATTACAAGAATTCTTTCCGGTAAAGAATTCACTAATGTTGAAGCTGTGGCCAATCCTGAATGTCTCGCAGAGTATAATCAGTTTTAACTACAAAAGCGTTACAGTCAACTATACTGATTCTATCATTATTACTTTTGTACTTTATCTTTATATGGTTATAATATTATATATTTAAGAATAAATAATTAATTTAGACTCTGCCTTTCAAGGAGGAACTCATGGTCAATATAAAAAAGAATTTACTAGTATTATTAACTCTTACAATTTGTTTTGCAGGAAAGGCCAATGCTGGGTTTTTGATTGAGCCTCATGCTGGTTTTGCACTAGCTGGAACAATTGAGCAAAATACTACAACGGGATCTTACTCTGGTCTAAATTTTGGAGCAAGAGCAGGTTATAGCATGCTTGGACTTATGGGTGGTGCTACTTACAATATGTCTATGTCTACTGATTACGAATTTACACAAGGGCTAACAAAAATAACAAACAAAGCAAAACGTACAGACCTTGGGTTATTTGTAGGTTATGAGCTTCCAATTCTTTTAAGAGTCTGGGGGTCTTATTATTTAGATACAAAAGTTGAGGGGGAAGATGCTCCGGGAACTCCTTTAGTTGATAGTACTGACACTTGGAAAGGAACTGGATATGGAGTAGGTGTGGGGTTCACTGGTCTTCCATTTGTTTCACTAAATGTTGAGTACAAAATGTTTACTTTTACAGATAAGGAAGATTCTGATGCAACTCCTATTGCTTCAACTTTTACACCCAATATTACAGTTAACGAAGTATTATTAACTGTCAGTCTGCCATTAAGCTTTTAATTGTAAAAATAATTTTGAATTAAAAGGGCCTCTTTAAAAGAGGTCTTTTTATTTGAATTTAAAGAGTTCCGTCAGGTGTAAATTTTATAGCTTTGACGTTCACTTTGTCATGGATAGATCTATTCCAAGTATTAAGTATTTCACCGGTTTCAGAGTCTACGAAGGCCTTAAAGCTATTGCTATCATCACCTTTAAAAAGAAAGGTTATATTAACTTGCTCTAGATATCTAGCAGAGCCATTTTGAATTTTAATTACAGAATTTTCTGATTTTATGAAGAGTTTTGCCTGACGATCTCGGTGTTGTAATAATTTTTCACTGAGTTTATCTTTCCATGTTTTTTCAACTTTATTAATGAAATTGATATCGTTCATATCTTTTTTGATATGCCCTATAATTCTTCGTCCTTGATAGGTTTTATAATTTTTAGGTTTCATTTGAACGGAGGACAGAGATCTTTTAGGTATAAGTGATTTCTTCTTTGTTTGTTCAGCACCAATTTTTTTTAATTCTTTTGAAGTACTTGGAGATTGCACCAGTTTATCTTCTTTTTTTTCATAGGTTGTCCAACTATCTTCTTCGATGATTTGTGAATCTGAGATAAGACTGTCTATCTGATCTTGTAATGTAATAATCCCTCCAAGTAACATTATGATAAAAGATAGAAAGAGTATTTTTTTCATTAATCGATTACCGTAAATTGAAAATTAATCAGTTTAAAAGCTTCACCACCTGAGAATTCATAATCTAAGTGATCATCTTTACTAAAATTATCATTATTATAGCAATCTTCACAATTTGAGAAACGAGTTCTAAAGCGACAATTAAAGGTTGTTCCTGGGGGAATCCATGGAGAAATTTCCATAAAGATAATATTTGAAAAGCTAAAGTTTATCGTTTGTCCAGGTAGGGCAATAGATTGTCCATAATTAGCCTTTGGATTTATCTTCGAATAAATGGCCTGGTCTGCCCCCTTAAGCATTCTGATAAAACAGTCCCGTGTGTCACTTGAACCACTTAAACAATTTGATGGCTCAAGAGCAATGGACTCTCTAAATTCTTCTTGAAGGCCCCATTTTGTTGCAGAGGCCTCACTTATTTCCACAAAACAAACAGGAGCTAATTGTTCATTTAATTGATCACCATTGTCTCGAGTGATGTAATTACAGTCACCAGCATTTAATGAAGGGTTTGCTTCTGCAGATGTGTCGGCGGCACCTTCACTACTTAGAGGGAAATTATCACCAAATGTATTACATAATTTCCCTTTTTTATATGGCTTAGGTAGCGCTGTATCATCCCATTTCACATGGTCCCAGTCGTTTGCAAGTATTTGAATTCCCGCCATTTCAGAGTTTGAATCATTGTATAAATTAAGAGAAATCCCAACTAGTTCGCCTGGGGAAACTCTCGCATTTCCATTATTAAAAGGTAGATCTGCTTCGATCTGAGAAGATAGCGATCCTACTTGACCTGAAGCTGATAAATTATCATAGGCCGATTTAACATTAGATCTGCCATCAATAATAAATGCCTTCGAAGCTCCTGAATTGGGATCATACATCAATAAGTCTTTTGGAATTAAAACAGTTTTTAATCTATTTGTATCATTGACAAGGTTGTTGCCACCGACATGTCCTAAAAATTCTTGGTTGCCATCTTCATTATAATTTTTAAATAATAAAAGACCGTAGCTGTCTAAGAGCCTTTCAAGTCTATCCTTATTATAAACTCCCCCTGCACATCGAGGGTTGCCAAAATCATTCATAATTCTATTGACGTTTTTTGCTATGGCCTGAGAAAATGATCGGAAATTAATAGGTTTATTATTTTTGATCCATTCAAGTGCGTGAACTTGATTGAGATTAACATATCCAACTGTATTATTATCTGACCCTAGAGCAGATATATCTCCTAGTTCTGCAAGGGATTCCACCACCATATACATAACATAGGAAGTTGCTAGTTTTTGTGTCATTCCACAATAACTACTACTCATAAAATCCTCAGTAAGTGCCACCAGGAAATGTGAGATAATTTGTCCGGCGTAATGGACATCTTCGATTGGTTTTTCGGGTTGATTGGGGTCATACAGTAAATATTGAGGATAACTTAATCGGCTATCGTCTTCAGTATCTAAGCCCGCAACATGAAGAGGATCATCTTCTCTTAAGGGCCTCGATTGTAAATTAAATCTTCCAAGTGCCCATTCACCTATATGTGGTCTTTGGGGATAAGTCATCATGTAGGAAGCATAATCTGCTAAACCTTCTCCTATCGAGCCTGCTTCATCATAAAATAAATAACCAAGATCAGATTTCTCAATCAGTCCAAGAGTATTATTTCTCATATTCATGGCAATCATATTAAGGGCATGTCCAAATTCGTGGTAGATAACTGTGTTATCTTGAGCAAACTTTACATCGTCAAATTCTAAATCTCTTCCAAGGCAGATTGTAAAAGCAGCGGGATCAAACCTGGCATCATTAATTACATCACAATTAGCAAATGTTTTTAAATTGCTAGTTCCCATCCAATGTCCGTTGTTTGGAAAGATAAATTCAGGAATTGCAGTATTATAGGTTGGACCGAATGGAATATTTCCCCAGGTTAAAGTATGTAAATCCTGAAGGTCTTCGTGAAAGCGATCAATAGTTTTACTTAAATGTCCAAATGTATTGACCTGTAAAAACTCCAGGCTATTACCAGGATAGGCCCATTTTGCGTCGGAGGAATTAAACTGAGGCGTATTTTGATCGGCGGTAACAGACATGCATGAAGCAATATTGTTGATACATGTCTTTGATAGAAATTGATCGTTGACAATAAAGTCTTGGTCTAATTGCAAAAGCATATCGATATTAAATCCAGGATTTAAATTGGGATTTCCTGTTAAGATGATAGGGTTGTCTTGTAAGATACGTCCAAAGCCAGTTGCAACGGTATTGGAATTATTGATGACACCTTGTTGTGATCTTCTGGTTGATTTTTCTGCGGTATTTGTTAAGCAAGATTCTAATAATGGTAATAAGAGTGTAAGAAGCATTAGACCTGCTAAGCTAGCAGGTTGTTTTTTTTTCTTGTTAAATGAAAAAAATCCTTTTTTCATGGTTCCCCAATCATATTTAATTCAGTCTATTGTCCAAGACCGAAATTGCCTAATGGCGCTGCTCCTGTTTGCATGTCAAATGAACCGAGATCAAATCCTGCAAAGTTTCTTCCATTAGATGCTGTTACTTCACAGGCATCATCACTATTTTCACCGATGGCATCCCAATCAGATGATGAAGCTAAACCTCTGCCTCTGTTGGCAGTAAGAAGTTTGCTATTTATTTTTCTTGATAAAGTTAGACCTGAATAACTATCTTTCTTTTCACTGCTTATCGTTGACATACAAGTTGCAGTGTCATCATCAATACATCTTTTGTAAGATTCAACAGCGAGTTCACTTTCTAAATTTTGACATGGGTCATTTTCACTATTATTATTTTCTGAAATTTTTTCACAAACCTCTGTTAATTTTGGATCACCCGCAGTTGAATCACATGCGTTTTTATCTCTGGCAAGATCTCTTGCTGGTGCGACAAGTCCTTTTGAAATATCTTCAACATCGGAAGCTAAAGCTCGTTGATCTGTACCAAATGCTTTAATAGCATTCTCCATAGCATCATCATTTTGACTTTTTGTATCGCCTAAATGCTCTTGATTATTTTCTATGGCATCTACTAAAGATTTTCTCGCAGCTTCGACTGCAGCTGATACTGGAGTTTTAGCGCTTAATACCTCTTTATAAGCATCAGTTGCTGAATTATATTCTTCAGATTGTGTAGTCACAGGGTTAATATTTATTTTCTTAGGAGCTTTATAATTGTCTATGTTAGTTCTTGCGTCATTGAATGATTTTTTTATAAATATTATTCCACATGCTTTTTTTTCTAAGGCATACATCTCTTGAGCATATCCCGGGCCAGGCTCTGATTTTTTTAAGCCTCCTGTTCTAGGATTACAATCTGCACTTCTAGTTTCAGGTTTATTTCTCGGATGTGTTGCCTCTTTTAATGCATTAGTTAAAGTAGTTAATCTTTCTTGTGATTCTAAAGCATTCATACCGGCTAAGTCATCTTTTGCCTTACTGATTAAATCTTTGAGTGGATTTTTTGCGTTTGTTGCCAGGGCATTAATTCGCTTTATTGCGTCAGTAGGACTTGTGTCAGCAGCTACATTTGTATCATCTAGTTCTTTTTTCCATTGTTTTTTACTCTTAACCAATGAGTTCTTTTTATCATCACTATTATTATCTTTAAGTGTCATTAAGTCTCTCACTGCCTTGAGACTACCTGTCATATCAGCAGATGCTATTTCAGACTTCAATGCTGGTGAAGCTTCTCCACCATTTATATAAGTTCTGACTGCAGATTTTGACATACCATTAGGAAGCTTTGCCATGGTACTTTTCATAATTTTTTGTTTAACACTATCCCATTTATTATCTGCATCTTCACACATTCTAGACAAAAGCTTACCTTCTCCTTCACTTGCAAAACCATCAGCAACTTTGTCAGACTCTTCACGTTGTTGACAAAATTTATTATATGCATTTAATTGTGAAGTGACGTCACCATTGACAAAAGCAACTATATTAACAGAGTCATCATGAAGTCTTTCCACATCTCCACAGGCCCCATCTGATGGAGCATAATCTCTTAATTGTTTAAACTTTCTACAGAATTGATTAAGCTCATTTTTTTTCTTAGTAAAATCTTCTTGTTTTTTCTTTTCTGTTGCAGCCACTTGCTTTCTAAAAGCACCTTCAGCTCTAGCACAAGATTTCTTTAAAGATGCCCACTTATTTTTATTGTCTGAAATTGCCTTGTTTTGCTCTCTTGTATAATCAGAAATAACTTTGTCTATTTTCTTAGTTTGTTGAACCAATTGATTTTTTAATTTTTCAATATTACCCGGTAATGATTTAAGAAAATCAAGACTTGGTTTTCCCCTAAGAGGAACACCAAAAGGATTCGCATCAGATAGTTCTGGCATTTTTACAAATAGATCCGCTGGGAAATCATAATTTGCACCGGGAAAGAAATTTTTAATAAAATTAGCATCTTGTAAAACCTGAGTTTTAACAGCAGCAAGTAATTGCTCCTGCCTGGCCACTAATTTTCCAAGGTTTTGGTTATAAATCTGTGCTTTCCCTATTAAAGCTTTTTTCTTCTCTTCAATAAAGCCTGTCACTTGCGCGTAACATGAGTTTACTTCAGAGGCACATTTTGTTGAGTGAGCTAAACAGGAGAATCCTTTTGCTCCAGGAGATAAAGCTTCTGGATTACATGACCCCGGTCCTGATTTATAATCTGCACCACTACAATTAATCAACGCATCAGAAATTTTATTAGCAGCATCAGCTACGAATGTATCATGTTTTCTTTTAAGATTATTTAAATAGCCTTGCAATCTTTTTACTTTTTTCTTCATAGAGATTGAACGCGAACCAGTTGAAAAGGTATCATTTTGTGTGAATTTCTGTTGGCAAGCTTTGACTGTATTCATATACAGATTATATGGACTAGTACTTACCTCTTTAGCACCACTATCAGTATAGCTAATTTCAATTCGTGATTTACCTTTACTAAATTTTGCATCTAAGGCCCTGATTGCCGCCAATTTATCTTCAATAAAAGAATCACCATCAAGGATATTTTGTAAAGCATCTCTATATTTTGGTAAAGCATTTCCACCAGAAACACCTCGATGCCGTAGACCTTTCATTATGTCTCGTGTATTTAGACCAATGCTATTATCCTTATCACCAGTCACACATTCACTAACATATTGCTTTTGAAAAAAATTAGATGCACCAGCTTTAAACTCCTCAAAGTCAACAGCAAAGCTTCTATCAAAATTAGGAATTTCATAAGAGATACCTAATTTATTAATATCTTTTTGAACTTGTTTTTTATATTCATTTAATTCGACAGCTTGTTCTTGTGACAGTTTCCCTACTTCTTGAACAATTCCAGGATTTAATCCTCTTATATCTGTTGCCAGCATTTTAAAATTATCTATCCCATCAACTGCCATTTTTTTAGTCATCTTTTGAATCATAGAATCGATATCTTTTTTGAAAATACCTTCATTAGATTTATAAGTATTGGCACTTGTCTGCATATTATCCATTTTGCCATTGACTATCCCCATTAGACCGCCAGATCTAATGGATTTATTAATCCCCCCAATGCCTCCATTTAAATTGCGACACGATTGAGAAAAGTTTTTCGCCAGGTTTCCAGCTTTAATATCTAGAGCATTACCATTTGATCCTTGAGCAGTACCACCATTTAAAATAGCATTATCTTTTGCCATATCTTCAATCAGACGTTTATTTTCTTCTTTAAATAATTGTGTTTCTTTATTAATTCTAGTTTGAAGAGCTGTTAATGCATTGATCTTATCTTTCATCGCAGCTGCAGTTTGTTTCTTGGCCTCATTGATGCATTGAAGGCCTTGAGGCCTTGGTGTATTTTGTGCCATAGACATCATTTGTTCAAATAAAGCTTCGTTTTTAACCGCCGCTTGTTGCATACCCATAACCATTCCAAGTTGCCCTGGACTTGTTACTTGCTTACAAGCATTTTCTGGAATTGTAGATTGGGCCTGAGGTACCTGGCATTGAGGAAAATATCTTGCAGGTCTTAGTTGAACTTGCATGCCTTGCATCATGGCAGCTTGTTGTTGCATCATCGCTTGTTGTTGCTTTGCTTGTAAAACTTGTCCGCCAATTGCCTGTATCGCCCCGATTCCAACTTGAGCGGCCTTATCAAAACCATCTTGTGCTAGGACGCTTGTGGCAATAGGAACAGTAATAAGAGCAAATACCGAGGCATGAACAACAACAGATCGAATAATAACTTTTAATATTTTCATAACTTTCCCATCAGCAATTAACTGGTTTTAAAGTGGCCCTTTTACAAACCTACCTCTTTAGTCTTTTCGGCAGGTTTGACCTTTGATTTGAGTCCAACATGTCGCATTACTATTTAATTTTATTACTAGACCTACTTTGCCACAATAAAAACCTTCTAGGGACCAAAGAACTTGGCATATGGCCTTGTTAAGGTAGAATAAATGATGTAATTACAAGGGCTTTGCTGTTATTCGTCATAAAAGGTAAATTGAGACGAAAAAGCGTCTCTGCCCCATATTTTAGTCACAATTTTGGTATGAAATCACTTAAGTCTAAGAAATTTCACGAAATCAATGCTGGGCCAGTTAGTAGGCTCTCAGCACTTCTAATTGATCTTTCTTTAAGTTATGGCCTCTTTTATTATCTTAATTCCTATATAGAATTTAGAGACTTTATCAGTGAATTTTCAGGAATTATTCAGAGTTATTTGGGCCTTCTCAATAAAAATTTGACTGAGGTTTTTCCGATCCTTATTGTGGTCTATTTACTAGGTCAATTCATACGGTTTTATGGAACACTTATTTTAGGTGTGTCATTTGGCCAATTGTTGATGGGAATCAGAGGAACCTCTCCTTTTATTTGGAACCGTATAGGTGGAGGTGGTCGAGTCTTCATTGAAACATTTTCTGGTGCCTTGCTTTTGCTTGATTTACCTCTCTTTTCTGGGAATATCTCTATCAAGGAAAGGCTTTCGATGACACGTTTAATTCGTGTCAAGGGTTTGATTTCTCAAAAGCTTAGGTTCTTCTTTGTCCCATTATTTTTAGGACTTTCATTTTTTGCGCCTATGTTACAAAATCTCACTCTTATTGATGGGATAACCGTATCCTTTACAAAAGAAAAGAGTGAAAAGCTTTCTAACCAAACCAACTTCGATAGTTATAAATATTATCCAAGTAATCGATTTAAGATGAATTCTTTCAGTTCTTTAAAAAATGGTAGGTTTTTATTACTTCCTTCATTTCAAATTACGAAAAAAGGCAAGAGCAAAAAAATTACACCTTATTTTATTATCTATGACACAAAAAATAATGCCGATGGATATTTTAAAATTACAGGTACAGTGCCACTTCTAGATGTAATGCTTGTTGGTATAAAAGGTAATCCTTTATTTAAGTCTAAGTACCCTGAGCTATTTAAAATATTAAATGAGCAAAGGTCAATTTATGAAAAAAGGCCCTACCAAGAAAAGTATAATAAACGAACCTTAATTAATAAGTTAGCTGGGGAACAAATTGAAGATCTGATACAGACTTCCTTCGAATTAAGTTATTCTTCCGTTGCAAAACATTTCTTTAGCAATGGCCCCTTTATTCGTGGCTATGTTGAAGTCAGAAATCGCTTATTGGGAATTGTTAACAAGGCAGCAACACCTGAAATTGATATCATTCAAATGGGTGCCCATAAATTTCTTAGATTTCAACAAAAGCTAATAAAAGATAGGCCCGGACAAAAACCATATTTAGAAACTCTCTTACCAATTTCAACTCATAATGCATTGTTGTTTGAATTTGGATGGAATAAAGACATTCAAGATGCCATATCGAGAAGAGACTTTAGGGAATCTTTTTTTGGAGTCGTTGACTGGTATTTTGATTATAAAAATGTTTTTAATTATCCTGCTAGACTTGAAGACTTCAAGTCTGTTCAAATATTAGATTATTTCACGAAATCATCTTTAAAAGAAGGTGAGCAGAGCTTATTAGAAGACTATGTTCATATGTATTATGGAAATATTTCAAAGCAAGCTATAGATAAAAAAGATAAAAAACTAAAAGGCATAATTATTTCCTGTATTAATAGACTTTACTTAGTTGCTAAAATAAAAAATAGAGCAAAAAATATTTTTTCTGAAAGTTTTTTTAAAAAACTAAGATTAATAAAACAGTCCCTTCAACTTGACTTAAAAGGCATTAAGAATTTTTGAATATGGATTATATCTCAGCTTTATATTATGGAATAATTCAAGGGCTAACAGAGTTTCTACCTGTTTCTAGTTCTGCTCACCTTGCGCTTCTACCTAAATTCTTAAAGATTAATGACCCTGGAATTACTTTTGACTTAGCGATGCATCTAGGTACAGCTTTTGCCATTATTATTTATTTTAGAACAGAAGTCATTTTAATATTAAAAGAATGTTTTTCTTTATCTTCAAAAGGCCATCAGAAAAACTCACGATCGTATTATACTTTAAACTTATTGATCTCCACCATTGTCACTTTTATTCTAGTCATGGTGGGAAAAAAACTTGCTTTTGAATATGGTAGATCAACAAATATTATAGCTATGAATCTATTGGTCTTTGGTATTTTGATGTGGATCTTTGATAGTAAGGGGACAAGGTCTCAAACAAATTATATGTTTTCTACCGTTGATTTAAAGAAAGCATCATTAATAGGTCTATTCCAGTCTCTGGCCATCTTTCCCGGTGTCAGTCGTTCTGGTGCTACATTAACTATCTCAAGGGCATTAGGTCTGTCTCGAGAGGAGGCAACACGATTCTCTTTCTTATTATCTTTACCAATTATAATAGGTGGACTGGTTTTTAAATTACCTGATTTTTTAAATGGTGATTTAGAGTTTGATATTTCAATATGTATATTCGGCATCTTTATATCGTTCGTTGTTGGAATTATGACGATACATTTCTTTCTTATTTTTATAAAAAGAATAGGGCTTTGGGTTTTTTCTATCTATAGAATAATCTTTGCTCTTTTACTCATATTTTTACTTAATTAAAAGAGTGAACAATCGAGAACTTGAAGTGAACCTGCTGATTGGGCGACAGCTAGAGGTACACAATAAACGTTTGAGTTCCACCTAAGTCCTGCCTCAAAAAAGTCTGCGAGACCTGAAAAATTATTTGATTGATCGTCACCATCAATAAATCTCTTTATTTTTAAGTTACTAAATTGATCATTATCTCCTTCGTGACCTACAAATCTTAAGCTAGAATGGGCCACACCTCTGGCAACAACACCTGAATTACAAATATTTTGCGTGCAAGCTAATTGTTCAACTGTACTAGTTGAAATGATAAATCCTGTTTCATTGTCAAATAATGAATCATCAAGGTTTTTGGCAGCAGATGAAATATATCTATTGTAAAAGAGAGAGACATTGGCATAATCTGGTAAGGCACAGGTATTTGTTTGGGGGTTGATGACTCCGGTACAACAAATTGATGCGTCTTCAGTAGCTTCTAATATTTCACCAGGTGGTTTACAACATGAAAAGCTATCTTCTGAAAACCTAGGTATAAATGCATCATCAAAGTTTGTTTCGTCGTGAAGTCCAAATAAATTACCACTATATTCAGCAGAAGCTTCTCTTGTGGCGTCATTATTGGGTGAAGGTTCAACCCACTTAACTACTTCATTTTGAACCGTACTAACGCTACCGTCTGCTCTATTAAGTCTCTGTTCAAAAGATGCAAAAGTACCAACTCCTCCTGCAAGAATTGTTTGATTATCAGGATTGACATTACACAATAATGCATCTTCATTTTCATTTGTGAAACGAATCTGTGGGATACCCATTAATTCTAATTTGTTCATGGCGTCAAAAATATCGCTTGCGGCGGCATCTGTCGTAGCTCTGGCGCTACAATCAAAGTCAAAAGGCGAAACTGAATTTGCACATGTAAACTGATTTGCTGAACTTGTACCAAAAGGTGCTTGTGCCCAGTTAATACATTTAAAGATCCGTTTGTCGATATTTTGATGTTTTAGGGGTCCCCATGTATGTCCATTTCCATTTGTAGAATGAAAATTTCTGACCCAATTTCCACTGCAGCAGGTTCTTGAAGCTACATCATTAATTAGTTCCCATTGCTTTGATGTGGCAATTGTTCTTAGGCCAGCTGTTGAAACTCCCCAATCAGCGACACCATCTCCACTGTCTGTAGCACAGCCGAGTCCAGGGGCCCCACATCGATCATCGCCGGGTGCTGAGATGAAAAATGAAGTATCAACCTTATCCATAATTGTAGACATTCTAGAATATCTGTCTGCCTGATTAAGACCAATTTCAATGCTAGGAGTGAGAACATTATCTATAACCGTGTGGGGATCTAAAGGTGGAATCGGAGCTAATGGACTGAGATAAGCTGTTCCAATAGAAATATCTTTTCCTAATTCTCTACAGCATCTATTATTTCTAAGATCGAAATCATCATCATCTGGTTTTAATTCTTGAGAGCAAATAAGTTCTTCTTTCCAAAACTTGATTTCATACTTATTTAAAATAGCATCATTAGAGCCATCTTCACTTACAATATTAATTTTACTAGAGATAAAATTATTTGGAGAGCAATCGATTTCTGTAAAACATGTAGATCCTGGAGCTCTTAAGCATCTGTTTTTTTGATATACAGGGGAGGTGATTTTTTCAGCATCAAAAATCTTAGTTAAACTTTGTCCAACTAATGCATTATCATTAAATATGTTTAAAGCATTAGTTGGCATGGAAAATTGTTTTGCTGGATTTTTTATCGCAAGGTCTGACAAAAGTAGTGAACCACTTGATTTTGCCACGTAATCTCCAAATGGATCTATAACAGAACAAGAGCTTAGATAATGATCAGATGGCCCAGAACCCGTAGGAGTCATTCCTATTCCGGTAACAACGTCACCTAAATGGGAAGCTGATGGAAGCTGGCCATGGGAGTTTCTTATAAGGTCATTATCAGTATTTCTTCCCGGTATACAAATAGCCGATATATTATTATTTGATAATCCAGCTTGTGCTTCCACTGGAATTGCTGCTGTACCATTATAATTAAAAGGTCTACCAATAGAGCGGATACCCATTCCAAATTCATCTAAATCTGACTCCGCTACAGTAGAACTTGCATTTTGAACTTTTACAGATTTTCCAAAACGAGCAATCTTGTCGTTAAATGTTTCTCTTGGAATGCCATCTACAAACTTCTCACAATAATTATTTGCACTGCACATATGTAGCCCAGGCTTATTTGTTCCATTGAATGAAAGTGCAGCATTGACAGTATCAAAGTCAGACAAACATGGCGTGCCTCTACCTCTGTAAACACATCTATTAGTTGAGCCGCTAGCAGTGCCATTAATTAATAATATCTTTTTAATTATTTCAGTTTCTGGGATTTCTAAAGCATTTGAGTCAAAAGAGGGCCATTTAGAATTTATATTCGTGACATTTTCACAAACATAATCCCAACCTAATTGACTTACGCAATCAGAATCTTTTGTACAGATATGATACTCTTGGCATTCAGCTCCATCGGATTGGAAATCGGTTGTAATTATCGAGCCCGCTCCAGGACTTGTGGAAGAGGCAGAAACTGTAATTGAATATGTTCCCTCTGATGCCAAATCTCCAAATGATTGATTAAGCGCCAAGTATAATTTGTTGGTACTCGCTTTTATGCGTCTTTGATTTCCTACAGCAAACCAGGCAACACCATCAAAAGAGCCAATCAAAGCGCCATAATCAAATCCAAACCAATCTCTATTAAAACCATTAGCATAAAGAAAATGTTGTGATTGCTGTCTTTTCAGGCGTTGTTGCTGTCTATCACTGGCAGTGCCGTGACTCCAAGGAAGCATTGCTGGGGGAACAAAACAAGCGCGTCCAAATAATAAATCATCGGCCCTGTATTTAGGGGTATTAAACTTTGATGACGTAGCAGGATCGGGTCTGTAACCAGAACCAATTGATGTAAAATTATGTGGAAATAACTTTGCTACATTGGTGTAATAATCTGTCCCACAGAAAAAACAAGTGCTGAAGACGCCAGTATTTGCGAAAATATCATATGTCTTTCCTTTTTCGACTCTTACTTCAAGCGCAGGTTTTGCAGAACCTACTTTATTTGTAAGAGAGCCCATGATTTCATTAAATCCAATATATTCTGTTAAGTTGTTTGGTTTTAAAAGGTCGCCGCCGGTATAAAAAAACTCTACTCCTTCCTGAGGTGGTATCGTTATGTTCAATTCACTTTGAGAAACACCTGTTTCATCAAAATAACGATGTGGAACAGTTTTTGTACTCATAAAGACAGTTTGCTGTAAGGGTGGAGGAGGAATATCAGGTGGAGGATATTGACACACATAATCCTCAATTATAGATGTATTTCCTGATTGGTACTGAGGTTTTAATAAACATCTTGTATCTGCACAATCACACATTTGTTTAATTCTTAATAAAGCATCTTGTCTTGTTGTTAAAACTGGATTGATTGATGTATCGACAAAAAAAGTAATAATAACCTCTTGTGTATCAAAAACTTGTAGCCCCACACCATCAAATTGTATTTTTGCCGGAGATGTTGCAAGTAAGGTCCACGTTGAACCTTGAAGCCTTGGAGCATCATCAACCTTAACCTGGATAGTTCTGTTTAAATCGGCATAAAAGGGTAATAAAAATAAATTAGAGGCGGGATAATGATCATCAATATCCCCTGTATTTTGTCCTTGAAAATAATGTTTTTTACATTTGGCCAAAGAAGAAGTAATTTGCTCACATGAACCATCGACTTTGAACCTTATTTTTAAGTTATCATCAGGTGCTGAAACTGATTTAAGATGAGTCATACCAATTCTTAAAGTATCATTTAAGTTATCGTTTCCAATTAAAGAGTTTAAAAGTCCAATCTCAACCGTTGGAGATAAAAATGTATTATTCTCGAATAAAACCTCGTCAGCATGGGTGATTCTATCAATCGAGTGTTGAGGGATACCTGTTGTACCTGTATATGTTGTAAAAAAAGACCTATCATCAGGACCTGTAAAATAATCATCTGTAAGGTCTGAGCCAACGTCAGGAATAGTTATAGTACAAAGAGACATTTCTCCCTTTATTGGAATTGTGCATTCATAAAGCTCTTCTTTTTCTAAAAATCTTAAATAAGCTTCCCTTTCTTCGTCAATGTCTGGAATTGCTGTGGGGGTAGCTCCTGGCGCCACTGAACAAATATGAAAGAAGTTTGGATAGTTATAAATTGCAGCAGGTAGATTTATAATTTCTTGAACTGCCTGAAGATATTCTTGCGAAGTTATATTAATTCCAGATTTTTGTTGAAGATCGTTGACACATTGCCCGGTTGAGCAACAGTCAAACCCCTTTGCAATACATTCGCCGCTACTAGTACAAGATGACCCTATTGGAATTTGGGCAGCAGCACTATTGATCATTCTTAAGTTCATATAACTGATATTAATAAGATCAATTTTTACACCACTTGAATCATGAATAGATAAAGGCAGGGAAGTAAATGATGAGACCTGGCAGGTAGGGCATACTGATAAAAAATCATAAGCAATTGTTGCGCCAACATAAAGCGACGTTAACTCTGTTATGAGTCCTGAGGTTTGACAAAAAGTTTGGTTTAGAGTTTTTGCGTTAGGTCTGATAAGAAAATAATCTTCTCTTGATTGAGTAGCAAAATTATAAAAGTCTCCTGGACTAGCAGCTGTCACTAATAATTTGTTAGTTGTACTACTTGGAAAGTAAGAAACTAGGCAAGCAACTTTTTCTCTATTATTGTCTAGACCCAAAAAATTATCGACTTCAGGACCGCGTAGGTAAAAAGAATCGGCGTAATCAACATTTAAACTAAATGTTGAAGAAGACTGTACGGAACCATTTTGGAAAAAATTTAGTTGTTGAGTAAAGGTTGGCTCTGCGGGAGGATTATTTGGAGAGTTGGCACCTGATTGTTGCGTTGAACTTACACGACTTGAATTTGGAGATTGAGGCACACATGAACTAACAATTAATAAGAGGAGTACTGTCCAAATTGCACAATCCTTTGCAGTTTTTAAATGAGTTAATTTATTAAACATATCCCTTGTTCCTCATATACTTTTCGGGTAAATGATTTCAATCCTTTATCTATTCTATGGACTATTGGGCCTTGAATCTATATTAAAGATACAAGTGTACGTAATTATTGATAACTTATCAGTGTTTTTGTAGTAAATGAAAGTTCTACTAGGCAAAATTATGGGGCAAGATGCTATCACATTACCGTAAGTTAGCCTTATATTAGGCTGTTGGGGTTTTGAAAGAGAAGTAATTTATATTTAATATATTCAATAAACTATGAAGTATTGTATAATAACATTTCAACTTTAATTAAATTATAAGGTCCCCCATGAAAGTAATGACATCATTAGTAAAATTTATGTGTTCAAGTTTTCTACTGATTCAACTTTGTTCAGCAGAGACTCCTAGTTCTATTGCAGGACTAGTAGAAGGAATGAAATTAGACAAACCTAAAATGAGAAAAATGATAGATATTTTAGTCCAAACTGGAAAAATTACAAACGCTCAAGCTGAAAGTGCTAAAAAAGAATTAGAAAAAATGGATGACAAAAAGTTACAAGAGATAAAAGAGAAGGCTGTTAATAGATTAGATAATGGAATGCATAAAATTCCAGATATGAGAAATAAAACTAGCGAAGTGCCTAAAAAAGAAGATGAGAACAAAAAGAAAACTGGAGAAGCTCAGAAAAATTCAACATCTTCTGATCCTGACAAAAAACCAAAAGTGAATCTTATAGAGACATTAGATTACCTCAATAATTGATAATAATTTTCTAAGACCAATCTCTGAAAAACGATTTTTAAGTTGGAATCTTGTTCCATTTGATTGCTGAATGTTAGAGCCACTTATCCCATTTTTACAGGCCCAACCTAATGCTAATGTGCCTATTGGCCTTTCTAATGTTCCACCTCCAGGGCCCGCTATTCCTGACCATGAAATGGCAATGTCTGTATTTAGACTTTTTAAAGTACCTTCGGCCATTTCTAAGGCCGTTTGTTCGCTTACTGCTCCATACGCTTTTAATGTTTCATCTTTCACATTGAGATACTTTGTCTTGAGATTATTACTGTAGGTGATAAAGCCTCCTTCGAAAACAGAAGATGATCCTGGGACATTAGTTATTTTAGAACTTGATAACCCGCCTGTACATGATTCACTAAATGAAAACGTAATGCTTTTTTCTGTACATTTTTTTACTATTAACTCAGGCAGTGACAAGTCTCCATATTGCCAAACGTGTTCATTCAGTTGAGTTTCCGCTACCAGAGCTTGCATCGCCTTAAGAGCATTTTCATAATGAATATCATCAAATAGTGACACTATAATATTAACACCTGATATCTGTGGTAATGATGAAACTTTTCCATAAACTGAAAAATCATTCCATAGAGAAGGATAAGCTTCAGTAAAAATTTGTTCTTCCGGAATGCCTTGAGTTTTAATAACAACCTGTTTCTTCGCTAAATCAGGACATATCTTTTCGTTAATAAGTTCAGGTAAGAAAACTTTTTCTAACATAATTTGAAACTCTCTTGGAACACCAGGAGCAATTAATAATTTTTGTACCTTCCCCTTTTCTTTTATAGTATAGATAAGCCCTGGAGCTAGACCGTTAAAGTTTTGCTGTGGCACAAAATCTTCTGGTATGAAATTGTAATTGTTTTGACCTAGTATCCATTCTTTACCGTATCTAGAATAATTCTCTTTTGTGACTTTTTCTCCAGCTTCTGATGCTATAAGCTTTTTATTAAATATCTTAGCTAAGCATTGTTTTGTTTTATCATCTTCTGTTGGTCCAAGTCCTCCCGTAATAAAAATGAGCTGACTTCTATTGATAGAATGATTGATAGTATTTTCTATTTCTTTATAAGAATCTCCACAAATAGTAATATTATTTAATAGTAATCCCTTCTTGAACAATGTTTGGGCCAAAAAAGGTCCATTTAAGTCTGAAACTCTTCCATTTAATATCTCATCACCGATTATAATCAATTCTACTTTTAATTCTTTAGACAATGGTCGCACCTTTGCTAGATATAGGTTATATTTAGTATAGAATATGGCACAAAAAATACAAATAACATTACAATATGAAGAAAGTTTAGAGTCATTAGAAAAAAAAATATCTGTAAAATGTCCAAATTTTCAAAATTATCGAATAATTTCTAAATCTCTAGATGCACGAGGCGCAAATCAAGGTAAAACTCCTACTTTCAAATATACTATTGAAGTCATTAATCAAGGTGAGATATTTAGTCCTTATAAAGTTATATGTCATAATTTATCTCATAAATACAAAACATATTATCAAGTAGAAAAACCTATAATTATTGGAGCAGGCCCTGCTGGTCTTTTTTGTGCATTAAGATTAGCTGAATATGGAATTCCATCAATTATAATAGAAAGAGGATCAAGGGCACATGAGCGAATGAAACATATTGCTAGACATTGGAGATACGGAGAATTTAATTCAGAAGATAATGTATGTTATGGAGAAGGTGGAGCGGGGCTTTTTAGTGATGGTAAATTAATCACAAGAATTAAAAGTCCATTTGTAGGTTATGTAATGCAAAAATTTGTAGAATTTGGTGCTCCCCCTGAAACTGCCTTTGTCTCAAACCCCCATTTAGGTTCCAATAAAATACGTAGATTGATCTCAACTCTCACAGAGTATTTATTATCAAAAAAATGTGAAATACATTACAACTGCAAAGTTTCGGAATTTCTTTTTGATAGTAATGATTCTAATCAAGTGGTTGGAGTGAAAACATCAAATGGGAAATCATACCATTCAGATAATGTAGTCCTAGCTACAGGCCATTCTGCTAAAGAAATGTATAATTATTTACATCATAATAATGTTTCTCTTGAACATAAGGATTTTGCAGTAGGAGTAAGGGTTGAGCATCTAAGATCTGATATAGATAAAATGCAATATGGATCATTCTCAGATAAAGGGTTAGTTTCTTCAAATTATAAATTAAGTCATTTTAATAATTCTTCAAATAAAGGTACTTATAGCTTTTGCATGTGCCCTGGAGGTTATGTTCTTTCATCGGGGACAGATTGTGATGGCATTGTTGTTAATGGCATGAGCAATTTTAAAAGAAATTCAAGGTGGTCAAATTCGGCCTTAGTTGTTTCAGTTCAAAAAGGTGTAGACTTTTCGACTGATGATATTTTATCAGGAGTGAAGTTTCAAACAGATATAGAACAAAGGGCATTTCAGGCATCTAAGGCCCGGGCCTCTGGCAAAGAGATTCCGTCTCAAATGGTAAAAGACTTTTTAAATGACAAGGAGTCATTGAAGTTGACTAAAACCTCATGTCCTTCAAAAGTTTTTTCAGAACAATTATCTACTCTCTTTCCAAATTTTATTAACGAACATTTAAAAACAGCATTTTGTGATTTCAACAGAAAAATTAAGGGATTTATTTCAAATAATGCTATGTTATTAGCTCCTGAAACAAGAACGTCTGCACCTTTAACTATTGCTAGAAATAAGGATACGTTGCAATCACTTTCTCATAAAGGGTTGTTTCCTTGTGGCGAAGGTTCGGGCCATGCTGGAGGCATAACATCTGCGGCGGTAGATGGAATAAAAGTAGCAGAATCTATAGTTTTACCCTTGAAGTAGCGCGCAGCGCATATCCGAATATAAGGCATTAAGGTAAGGTATTCTGCAAATAAAGGGATTTTGATGCTCTATAAAAAGAAAGATAAAATAATTGACTGCTACGATGTCATCGTCATTGGATCTGGGCTGGCCGGACTTACAGCTGCTAATAAATTAGCAAAAGTAGGTCGTAAGGTACTTTTACTTGAGGCCCATAATAAACTAGGAGGATTTGCAACCTGGTTTAAACGTAAAAACGGTGACAAAATTTTTGATATAAGTTTGCACGGTTTTCCTATGGGGATGAAAAAAACTTGCCGCAAGTATTGGTCTAAGGAAATCGCAGATAATATCAAACAATTAAGTAAAGTCCGGTTTATTAATCCCTACTATGATATTGAGTCTGATTTTACCCGTGAAGATTTTACCAAAATTCTCATAGAAAAGTTTAATGTCTCTAAAGAAAATGTCTTAGGATTTTTTGAAGAATTAGAAAAAATGAATTTCTATGATAATTCTACAATGACTAATAGGGAATTATTTCAAAAGTTTTTCCCTGACCGAAATGACATCGTCAGATTTTTACTCGAACCAATTGTTTACGCAAACGGTTCTACATTGGAAGACCCCGCAATTACCTATGGAATAGTATTTTCAAATTTTATGAGTAAAGGCGTATATGTCTATAGAGGTGGTACTGATGATATGATTCATCGAATGAAAGAGGTTTTACTTTCAAATGGTGTAGATATTAAAATGCATTCAAAAATTGAAAGAATCCATGTTAAGAATAAAGTTGTTCAAGGTGTAATCCTCGATGGTGAATTAATAAAAGCGAATTCAGTTCTCTCTAATGCAAACTTAAAATCAACTGTTTTAAAAATGGTTGAACAAAATCAAATTTCAAAAGAGTTTAAAGAAAAAACTGAGGCCGTTAGATTAAATACATCTAGTTGTCAGGTGTATATGGGTATAAGACATGGTGAGACTATTCCAAATATAGGTGAACTTGTTTTTTATTCTGAAGATAAAACGTTTGATACTGATTTATTACTTTCTCCAAAAATAGGTAGTCAAACCTTTTCAATATATTATCCTAATATGAGACCTGAAAAAGGGGAACATTACGCAATTGTTTCTTCTTCAAATGCACGCTACTGTGACTGGGAAAAATTATCTGAAGACGATTATTTAAAGCAAAAAGAATTTGTGATTGAGAGAGCTTTGGCTGGTATTGAGAAAATCATCCCTGGTGTTAGAGACAAAATAGACTTTGTGGAATGTTCATCTCCTCTAACTTTTAAAAAATATACTCATCATGAGAAAGGTTCTAGCTTTGGAACTAAATTTGAGGGATTAGATATATCTATGAACCTCCACAAGGAAATCAAAGGGTTATTTCACGCCGGATCTGTTGGCATAATCATGTCTGGTTGGTTGGGAGCTGCTAATTATGGTGTTATACAATCTCACACAGTAGATAACTATCTTGATACTGTCGTTAAGTGACAATAAAAGGAATTATATGAATGCTCAAGTTAAATTTGATTATACTGACCAGTTAATAGTTATTACTGGTGGAACAAGAGGTATTGGCAGGGCGCTAACAGAACATTTTCTACGTGCTAATGCTAAAGTTATTGCTACTTACAGAAGTAATGATGAAAAAGCGGAACAACTTAAAACGGAATACTCTGATTTTTCTGAGCGTCTTATATTAAGAAAATTTGATGTTTCTAATGCGGAGGAAGTTAAAACATTTTGGACAGAGCTTTCAGCAAATCACAATAATTGTTCCGTTTTAATAAATAACTCGGGTATACGAAGAGATTCAGTAATGGCATCAATGGAAAATTCAAATTGGGATGCAGTTCTTGATACAAATCTTAAAGGGACCTTCTTAATGTCAAAAGAAGCTGTACTTTATTTTATGAAAAAAAGATATGGAAGAATTATAAACATGAGCTCAGTTGGTGGTAAGTTAGGACTTCCTGGTCAAGCTAATTACGCAGCTTCTAAGGCAGCGCAAGTTGCTATGTCTAAAGTGTTATCAAAAGAAGTGGGAAAAAGAAATATTACTGTAAATAATGTATTACCTGGTTTTATTGATACAGAATTATTGGCCGACCTTCCTGATGAACAAATAAAAGAATATAAGAGACAAATACCTATAAAAAGATTCGGTACGACTACAGAGGTTGCTAATACAGTCCTATTTTTGGCCTCAAAAGAGGCAGCATACATCAATGGAGCATCAATTGAAGTAAGTGGAGGTCTTTAATGAATATTAAAGATCTTATTCCCCAACGAGAACCATTTTTATTTATTGATGAAATTGTTGAAAAGGGAAAAGACAAAATCCTAACGTCCTATTTGGTTAAAGGCACTGAAGATTTTTTTAAGGGACACTTTCCAGGTAATCCCATCATGCCAGGAGTCTTACTACAAGAAGCGCTCTTTCAGACCGGCGCGGCCTTAATTTCTGGAAACTCTGAAGGAATTGGTGTTGTCACTAAAGTTTCAAACGCAAAGTTTAAATCTCTAGTAAGACCCAATGATAATCTCTGTATGGAGGTCATTTTAGATGACCAACTTTTGAATGCCTATTACTTTAAAGGAAAAATAAGAGTGAATGGTAAAATAGTTGCTGCAGTTGATTTTAATTGTGCATTAATTCAAAACTAGAGGACTATTATGGATTTTTTAAAAGTTGTTGATAAAATATTTCTCATAACTGGTGTAAGTAATAAGAAATCAGTAGCATTTCATACCGCTAGGACTTTGAAGAACAATGGAGCAAAATTAATATTTACAGTTCAGTCAAATGAGCATGTGAAAAGGGTCGAAAAACTATTTCCTGATGAAAAAGTTTACTTATTAAATGTTGAAGATGAAGAAGCAATTAGAAACTTTGGTTTAAAACTTAGGTCTGATAATATTTCATTAGCAGGAATGCTTCACTCTATTGCTTTTGCAAATTATTCTGATGGTATTAAACCATTTCATGAAACAGTTTATAAAGATTATGTCCAAGCAAGCCAAATTTCAGTTTTTTCACTAATAGCAATTTCTAACGCAATAAAACCTTGTCTCAAAAATGATGCCTCTGTAGTAACTGTATCTATTTCAAATACTAGGGCCACTAATTATGGTTATATGGGACCACTTAAAGCTGCTCTTGATTCTTCTGTCGCGTTCCTTGCAAAATCATTTTCAAAAGACTCAAAAGTTAGATTCAATGCCGTTTGCTCTGGACCATTAAAAACTTCAGCATCAGCAGGAATTCCAGGTTATGTTAATAATTATCTTTATGCTGAAAAACTTACATTAAGACAAGAAGCTCTCTCTACTTCTGAAGTTGCAGACAGTATATGTTATCTATTAAGTCCACGTTCAAGTGGAATTAATGCCACAGGACTGTTAATTGATGCAGGAATGAGCTGTAACTACTTCGATGAAGACATAGTCAATACAATCGCCGACAACCTGTAAATATCTTACTTTTTTCTCAATCTATGTAAGCTTTCCTCAATAGAAATTGATGGAGAATAATTAAAGTCTTTGGATGCATTTTTATGACAAAAATAATGGCTTTTTGCTAATTGGCAGGCCATAAATCGAGTCATTGGAGGGTCGGCATTATACTGACGTGTTAAGCGTAATACAATTTCAATCAAACTACCTATAATATAGGCAAAATTAAAGGAAATCATTTGATTGACTTTAGTTTGACCACAAGACTCAAGCAATTGATTAACAAATTCCCAAAGATTTACTGGCCTTTCTTGACCGATAAAATAGGGACTTGATTGAATATTTTTATTTGAATCAATACTTTCAAGAATTTGTGTATGTGCTTTTGCTGCATTTTCAACATAGATGACATCTACTAGGTTTTGACCTAATCCAATTTGTTTAAGTCGTCCTTGTATCTTGGCCTTAATTAATCTTGGCAGTAAATTGGGATCATCTTCTCCATAAATCAGATGTGGTCTAAGAGCTGCTGTTCGTAATACATTTTGGTCTTCTTTTAAAACAAGGTCTTCTGCAATTGCCTTTGTCTTAGCATAAGCGCTTAAATAATGTTTTGGATATGGTTGTGTTTCATCAACACCTTCAAGGTCATCTTTTTCAAATACTACTGATGGGGAGCTTGTAAAAATAAAGCGTTTAATATGATATTTTTTAGCACAATTTAAAAGCTCTTTGGTTCCTTCAACATTTACTTCATAAAAATCTCTATAGCGCCCCCACATGCCAATCTTAGCAGCAACATGAATAATAGAATCAAATTGATTCTTTTCAAAAGCTTGCTTTATATTTTGTGGGTTATTTAAATTACCTGTAATGGTTTTAATACCTAAAGTATCTAACTTTTCATGATGTGATCTTGAAAAGTTAGTAACTTTATGACCGGAATTAATTAAATCCTTGGCAATGTTAAATCCTAAAAAGCCACCAGCACCAGTCATTAATATATTATAAGATAGTTTGGATTTTGGCATTATGAGTGGCCACCGAACTCGTTTTTAAGCTTAATACGATCTATTTTAATATTATGACGAACATCTACAGGAAATGATTTTTTAAAAAATACATTTGTAACATGTTGAGTTTTTTTATGTGATTGAGATAGATTTAATAATTGTTTTCGTAACTTTCTATTAAATAAAAAGAATCGTTGAAAACTTTGAGCCGGTTCAATAATGATAGCAGATTTGTTATTATAGGGAATAAGGGCGGATCTTTTTACATTTGGATCTTTGTTAAAAATGGCCTCAGATTGAATTGGAGAATGAATTTTTCCTTCAATTATGACTTTATGTGCACACCGGCCACAAAACCAGAGCGCCCCATCACTATCAATGTAACCCATATCACCCATTCTATGCCAAAAGCTGTCTCCATCAGGAATTTTTGTAAATTCAGTTTTTTCTTTTGCATTAAAATAGGCCTTCGTTGCAACCTCTGATTTAACTATTATTTCACCAATATTCCAAGGGTCCATTTCGACTAGGTTTGAAACATTTTTAATCAAATTATCTGTCTGTTTTATCACTTTGATTTGCACTTGTTCTAATGGCCTTCCTATACAGGTACCTTGCCCTAATAAATTAGAGTCAGTCTTGCTGCCTTCCAGTTCTCTGCCAGAAATGCAAGAAATAGGTAAGCACTCTGTTGCACCATAAGGAGTATAAGTCGTTCCATTAGGCAATATTTTTGACCACATTTTATGTATATCAGGAGAGACTGGGGCACCAAACATAACTAAGTATTTTACTGATTCAAGTTTAATGCTCTTTTTTAAGCAATACTCACCAACTCTTTCCCAGATAGCAGGTGAGCCTGCAATGAATGTTGCTTTTTGATCCAGAATATTTTGAACGAGGTTCTTTGCTTTCACTTTTGCAGGTCTTGATGGATCCATATCTGGAATCACTGAGGTCATTCCCATACTCATAGTAAATAAAGAAAATAATGGAAAACCAGGGAGATCAATGTCACTTTCAGTCAGATTGAAAAGTTTTTGTAACATGAGAGTTTGAGTAGCAAATATATGATGAGTATATTCAACACCTTTCGGTGTTCCGGTTCCACCACTAGTAAATAGTATTGCAGCGAGATCGTGATCGTTAATATTTTCGACTTCTTTATTTACTTCTGGAACATTGATTGTTCTCCAAGGAATTATACTGAGTGCTGAAGATGTACTATTTCCAGTTGTAAACTTGTATTTAATGTTTTTAAACACAGACTTAAAAACTTTAGAAAGCAAATGTACTTTTGGAATAGACACCATGGCATCAGGTTGCATATGTTCAATTGCTTTAAAAATATTTTTTCTTCCCATACCTGGATCAATAAAAATAGGAATGGCCCCAATTTTAAAAAGTGAGAATGTTATAATTGGAAAATCTAAAGAAGGTTTTACAAACATTAGGACTTTCATCCCTTTTTTTATTCCATTTCTCTTGAAACCTAAGGAGTATTGTATCGAACGAGTTTTAAACTCAGTAAAACTTAATGAAGTGTATTCATATTTTCGACCGAGTTTATGCGGCATCATGATGGCCGTCTTATTTGGAAATAAATCAGCTTGCTTGTATATTAATTCCGAAATATTCATTGTATAACCTAGTGATATTGAAGATTACTATTTTCCATAAAGAACCGATTAGCTTCTTTAATTACATTATCTTTCTCATCTTCTAAAATATAATGGCCACCTTCTTGGTATATTACGCTTTTTGCTTCAGGATAAAATTCTTTCCACTTGTTTAAAAAATTAGTTGTAAAACAAAAATCTTTTGCACCCCATAAGAATAATTTTGGACATGTTAAAGTACGAAGTTTTGATTCAATATCTAATAGTTTGTCATAAGAAGGATGATCTTTAGTCAGCGGAATATCTTTAACAAATCGGGCCGTGGCAATTCTGTTGTTATAATTATTGTATGGAAATAGGTAACCTTTTTTTACTAATGGTGAAAGTTTCTTTTCTACGGCCATAAAAGTTGCGGGCCATGCAAATGCATTAAATGTCCTAACTATCTTTTCGCCAATCCAGGGTAATTTACAGATACTAATTGAAGAAGGGATTTCATGATTTCTAAATGCAGCAGTATTTAGAAAAACAATAGATCTCACTTTGTCTGCATGTCTTGTGGCATATCCCATACCTATTGCTCCGCCCCAGTCATGTACGACTAAATGAACGTTATTAGGCCTTATGCTTTCAATTAATTGTTCTAAATGATTGATATGATTCTCTAACGTATAATTAAAGTTTTGAGGTTTGTCAGAAAGACCACATCCTATATGATCAGGGACAATGACTCTAAAATTATTTTCTAATGACTTGACTAGATTGCGATAATAAAAAGACCAAGTTGGATTTCCGTGAACCATTACAATCACGTTCAAAGAATCTTTATGCCCTACATCTATGTAGTTTAAGTTAAATCCTTGTTTAGTAGTGTAATTATTTTGCTTGAAAGGATACTCCTCTCTAAGGTCTTCTGGAAAACTAAACGAATTATTAACTGTTACCATAATATCCCCATCATGATTGTATTAAGTCCTGATCCTATACCTAATAATCCTATTTTTGCATTTTCTTTAGGTGTATTTGTTGTTGCTAGATGATTGAGAGTTGAAGGAAGGGCAGCTGATCCTGTATTACCTAAGAATTCATAAGTTGAAATAGTTTTGCAATCTTGAATACCCATCGCTTTAAAAGTTTGCTCTTCGTGAGCAGAACCTACCTGGTGACCAATTACATAATCAAATTGATCTCTAGTCCAGTCTAAGGACTCTAAAGTTAGCTCAATAGATTTTTTAGATAGGCTTATACCTTTTTCTAATAGCGCCTCAGAATCTGTTTCCATCATCAAATTATTAGTATCACCTTCTCCGTGACAGAGCTTATTGGCAGATGTGTCACATAGTCCTGCTCCTCCGATGAGTTTGTGCGGAGTCGCTAAGGATTTTTTATTACTTACTAAAATTGCTACTGCAGAGGATCCAATAGTAAGGTTTGCTATGTATTTTTTTATATTTTTTCGAGTAAGATTTGTCGCATTATTTAATGATTCAATGGTATTCATTAAAAGTGGACCACTATTTTCGCCCGATACAATGAGTGCTGTCTGAATGAGTCCTGATTCTATTAATTTTGCACTTGAAAGAATAGAACTCATTACACCTAAACATGCATTTGATAAATCATAGATCATGCATTCTGATTTTAATCCTAATTGATGATGAATAACAGATGCTGTTGAAGGTTCGAGAAAATTTCTACAAACTGATGCATGAACGAGTTGATCTATTGAATTCAATTCTATTTCAAACTTGTCGATAAGTGTTTTTGCGGCCTTGCATGCAATATCACTTGGTAAAGTTCCTTGCTGCCAATACTTTCTTTCTTTAATTCCTGTCATTAATTCTAATCGACCGTGGGGAAGTTTTAACCTTTCATAAAGAGGAGATAGTTTTGCTTCAATTTCATCTGAAGAAATAGTAAGTTCTGGTAAATTGACTTCTGGTGTTGATATATAAATTTCATTAAATTTAAACTTCATACTAATTCCTTAAACAATGATAATTGGCCATTGAAATACCACTTAACATTGCACCTATAATTCCTAGAAAACCCTGATCTGTTCCCATTAGGTAAAGACCTTCTACAGAAGTCGTTCCGTCTCTTGTTTTAGTAGGGGAGCCATAGACACAACCGTTTTCATGTTTTGTATATTTTTTTACAGTTGTTGGTGTGAATACATCTGAAAAAAGCAGGTCTTTAATTTCTGATCCAGAATGTTTTAAAAATAATGCTTTTGAACTTTCTAAAACATTTAATTTCTCCTGTTTGTATTGGTCTTTCTCTAACTTATTCCAACAGTCATAATCGGCCATCATTGTCGCTCTGAATATCCCTTCATCTTCTTCATCTTTAATAAAGTTATTTGGGAAACAAAGAACTGAGCTTGTGGTATCAAATAAAGTATTAGGATTCCTATAATTATACTCATGCGAGTCATTAGTGAATATGATTGTATCTTCGATGCCATATTCACAAGGTTTTTTATCCAATATAAGTATTGATTCAGTAAAAGACATCTTACCTATTATAACCTTCTTGTCCTCTTTTAATTTTTCTTCAAAAAGGTTTAAAGTTTCTCTATAGCCAGCACTTGAAAGAATTTTTCGACATCTAATTCTATCACCATTTTTTAAAGTAATAGCTGAAATCTTATTATCTACTTTATGTAGTTGTTGTACTTGGGATTTGTACTGAACTAATAGACCTTGCTGTTTAAGCTTTTTTGATAATAAATCTATTATTGTTCTTACTCCTCCGGTCGGTCTTGAAAATCCTTCAAGGAATATTGATTTAAACATAATTGCAAATTGCGAAAAGTCCATGTCGTGTTCCCACGCAGAACCGTAAATCATTAAAGGACAAAAAATCATGTTAAGTAATATTTTGTCTTTAATAAATGTGGAAACTACATCTTTTGCTGAACTATATATGGATGTTAGATCCGTATCGTTGTAGCCTTCAATGTATGTAATCAAATTGATAAGTCCATCTATCTCATTTGGAAAATGACATTGAACTTCATCTAAAAGATCTTGAATATTATTGGTAAAGGTAAGTTTATGATTAGGAAACCTAATACTTGATTGTTTTTGAGGAACTAATTGAAATTCATCATAAGGGATTCGTAATTGTTTCATTATTTTTGATAGAGGTTTGCCTTTTGTTCCTTTTGGAGTCCAATTGGTCATAGCATGAAGTCCAACATCGAACTTACGCTTACCTCTTTGATAATAAGAATTAAGTCCTCCCGGAATACTATGTGATTCCAAGATGCAGACTTTTTGATCAAACATGGCGAGTCTTATGCCTGCTGCAAGGCCAGACATACCTGCACCAATGATGACCACATCGAAATCTTTTTCCATTTTTTTAGAAATTAAATTAATTAACTAAACTTAGGAGTAAGATATTCCACGCATGAATCCATTGATTCTAGTTGGCCGTAATCTTCCTTAGGTACGTCAATTTGATGTCTCTTTTTTAATTCCATAACGATATCTAAAAAGTCCATTGAATCTAGATCTAGTTGATCTCTAAGAGCGATAGAATCTTGCAATTGTGATACGTCATCATCAAGTGCTACATCTTCGATGATTGAAAGAACATGTGTTCTTACTTCTGTTGTGGATAACATTTTAATCTCCTTAATGATTTATTACTTTTTATATTTTTTTATTAATACTGATGAATTAATTCCTAACATCCCAAATGAATTATTAAGAATAATGTTAACTTCTTTTTGTATAGGTTTATTTTTAATGAGGTTTTTCAAATCACATTTAGGATCTATTTCAGTGATATTTTTACAAGGATGAATATACCCATCTTGAAAAGATGGTAGATTACCAGCTAATTCCAACGCACCAGCAGCTCCCATAGCATGACCTATGAACCCTTTTGTACAATTAACATGAGTATTATCACTGTAGCCAAATACTTGTGAAACGGCCTCGCATTCTTGAATATCTCCTTGCATAGTTCCGGTGGCATGAAGATTTACTAGATCAATATCACTTGCTTCAAGTCCTGCTCTTTTTAAGGTATTTTCCATACATTGAATTTGTCTCGCAACATTAGGGAGAACAAAATCTGAAGCATCTGAATTTGTGTAATATGATATTAATTCTCCGTGTATTGTGGCCCCTCTTTTTATGGCATCAGAAAGTCTTTCTAAGGTGTAAATACATCCTCCTTCAGAGATGACAATACCGTTTCTGTCGCATGATAGAGGTTTAGAAGCTTTGGTAGGATCTTGATTGAATCCAAGCGCACCTTGAGCTTTAAAAGCAGCAAAAATACCAAAAGTTTGGGCAGATTCACTGATTCCACCACATAGTGCAAGGTCGACTTCTCCAAGCATTAACATTTGAGCTGCTTGGATGAGACCCATATTACCTGCCGCACAAGCGGCTCCAATAGTATATGCTGGTCCAGTTATTTTTAAGTTTAGGGTTACCTCTCCTGCTGGAGAGTTTGCAACTGTTCTTGGATTATGGTGATGTGACCAATAATCAGTATTCATTCCATTTTCTTGATAAAGCTTATGAATTTCTTCTTCAGTTTCAACGTTGCCATGTTCTGTGATTCCTAAAAAAATACCAATTCTATCTTTATTAAATTCATCGAGGTTTATATTTGCATCAAGGACAGCTTCATTGGCACAGTAAATGGAGATTGCTCCAGCCCGAGTTCCTCTTTTTCTCATCTTTTTAGATTGATATTTATCTTCAGGGAAATTGACAAGGCCCACTGCCTGTATACCCATATGTCTAACTTCTTCATGTGTGATGCCTGAGCGATCATTTAATAGCGCATCCCTCATTTGCTCTAAATTGTCACCGTTAGGAGAAGTAAGACCTACCCCAGTAATTACGATTCTTTCTTTCATGAGGTTCTCCTAGATTCATTTAATTTTTGAATTTGTTCCTTTATTTTATCTGTAAATGTAGATTTCATTTGTTCGGTTAAATTACTAGGAAGATTGTTTGATAATTCTGCTAGAGGTCCAGCTCCTTTAAGCAAAAGATCTAAGACTTTAGGGAATTTCTTTAAGATTTGTGGATGATTTTCTACAATATCTAATTGTGTAACAGAGATTACAAAGTTGATTACGGCCTCTGCTATTTCACAGGATAATATAATGGACCTTAGTCTAATATTTCTCTTATTCTGATCTGATTCATTAATTGCAACAGATTTTTTTAAAAGTTTTTTTGCCATGGACTTAAATTCTTCTATATGAAGCTGTTCTCTTTTTCTAAAGAGGGAAGCTATAACTTCTAGAGAGTCTTCTTTAGCATAATGTAACTTTATTCTTTTATTATCAGGATCTTCTCTGAAATCAACAGCATTATAATGGGCCAATGTTTTTAGAGAGTTACTGATGGCAGATTGAGATAGTCCTAAATATTGTTCAATTTCTTCGCTCGATAAGGCCTGGTTACTAAGAACTAGAAGTCCATAAACTGCTCCATCAATTCTTTTGAAGCCGACACGGCTTAAAAAACTTTCAAAGGCCGGTAATTCCTTTAGTAGGTCTAATTCTGATGTGATTTGTATCTTTTTAGTCATAAATATTCCAGATATTACAAAAATGAAATATCTAGAATATAGAGATAAATAATAGATATGACAACCAAAAGTATTTATAATCAACGACTTATTTGTAAAACTTTATGTTACGAATCCATAGGATAATATTGTCTTGATGCGTCAACCTGAACAATTTTACGTTCAGGCATGATTAGGAGGGATAGCTTTCCTCCATAAACGCAGCCGGTATCGAGTCCAGTCACGTTATCTCTAATTACAAGTCCTTTAATAGCATGATGTCCATAAATAATGAGCTTTTTATCTTTATAAAAATCGCACCATAGAGGATTATTTGGGTTTTGAAAGTCTTCATTTTTTTGATCCCATGTTCTCATTGTGCATAATATTTCTCTGTCATCTTCGGATAATTCTCTGTCTGGAATTTTCCCCGCATGGACAATAGTAAAATCATCAAACTCTAGGAAAATAGGGAGCTTTTTCATCCAATCAATCCAAAAGGGAAGGTCTTTACCTAGAGCGAGCTTTGTGACATTAAGGTCATGGCCTTTAATGATATTCTCTTCAACATATCTAATCAGTCCCATTTCATGGTTTCCAAGAACAACTTTAGCACGATGATTATAGGCAAACTCTAAAACTTCACGACTTAATGGGCCCTTGTTGATAAGGTCTCCAACAAAAACAAGCTGATCGCTTTTTTGATCATAGTGAACTTTCTTGAGCAATTCCATGAGTTCACTGTAGCAGCCATGTACGTCCCCAATTATTAAATATCTCTGTATTGTTGCAGGCATGAATATATTATATCATAAGCTTTGGTCAAAGCTTTGATAACGATGAAAATCGAGTTTATTATCTGGATGTATGGATGCAAAATGATAGATATGTGAACTTTTATGTATGATTGACGTTGGAGAGTACATCATTTCTCCATTGCTTATAAATTTATCTGGAAATATTTGTTTTGGTATTATTATCTGCATTTGAAATTCTACATTAGATTGTTTGACTTTTACTAAAGGACAGGTCGTTGTCTTAAATTCTTTTAATTCACTTCTAATATCTAAAAAGTGAAATAAGTTCCAATCAGTATTAGGTGCAAAATTGAATTCGAAATAATCATCTGTATTCTTATTCTTGATAAATAATTCAAAGCAGGTTTTCTTCCACAATCCTATTACTCTTTTACGGGTCGTATTCTCTTTTGATAGGTCAATGGATTCGATATTACCTTTTAGAAGATACTCAACGTTAAGAGAGGAAGTTGAATTCTCACACTTGAAATATACTTCGAAGGGCGCGTTGCCTTCGAAGTTTAAAAGCGGAATCATTACTTTATTTGGCCAGACAAGCTCTTGATCATTTCAATTGGAAGTGGAAAAAATGTGGTTGTTTTTCCTCCTCCTGTTGATATTTCTCTCATAGTATCTAGATATCTCAAAGTAATACCACTTTCTTGTTCACCTAAAATTTTAGCAGCTTCTGCCAGTTTTACTGCAGCACCTAGTTCTCCTTCAGCTGAAATCACCTTCGCTCTTTTCTCACGCTCGGCCTCAGCTTGCTTAGACATTACTCTTTGCATTTCAACAGGCAGGTCAATGGCCTTTACCTCTACAGCACTTACTTTGATACCCCAGGGTTCTGTTTGTTCATCTAGAATTCCTTGGAGTTTAGCATTAATTTGGTCTCTATGACTTAGTATTTGGTCCAATTCAAATTGCCCGATAACTGATCTTAATGTGGTCTGTGCGATTTGGCTTGTTGCCATTAAGAAGTTTTCAATAGCTATAATTGCTTTTTCGGGGTTGTTAACACGGAAATAAACTACTCCATTTACTTTTAAAGTAACATTGTCTTTTGAAATGATGTCTTGACTTGGAATGTCCATAGTGACAGTTCTTAAATCTACTCGTCTCATTTTTTCAAGTCCTGGAATAAGAATAATCAGTCCAGGTCCTCTTATCCCTGTAAATCTACCAAGCCGTAAAACCACAGCTCTCTCGTATTCATTTAGAATTTTTACAGTGTAGAGTAATAGAATTATTCCTATGACTATAAAAGGTAAGTATTGTGTAAATTGTGCAATCATGTAATTCTCCCTAATTAGATTGTTAAGATCATTTTATCTAGATTTTGATCGATTATTGTATAATGTTCACCAATCATTAACTCATTTTTACTTCGGACTTTCCAAATTTCGCCGTTAATTTTTGCCTGATAATAATAAATATCATTGTCATTTTCTAGAAAACTAAGCACTTCTCCGCGTGATCCGACAAACTCATTAAATTTTGAATTTCCTATATTTTTTTGATCTTGAATCATGTAATAAGTTATGAAACCAAGAAATAATGCTATGGCAGCGCTGGTCGAGAAAATTAAAGTTCGAGATAGTTCTAGGTAGGCATCGTCTGTGCGGTAAAGAAATAACGACCCACTAATTAACGCCACCAAGGCCCCAATACTTAAAATTCCGTAGCTGGTGATATAGACTTCCATGATAAAAAGTATGAAACTGAGTATTATAAGACCTAGAGCGCCCATGTTCAGAGGTAGTACTTGAAATCCAATTCCGGCAAGTAGCAAACAAACGGCACCAATTGAACCTGCAATAAATCCCCCAGGTGTTTGTAGTTCCAAATAAAGTAATGCCGCTCCAATTACAAAGAGGATATAGGCGGTAGCTGGATTTGCAAAAACTTCTAAAAGACTTAATCCTAAGTCCATTTTAAACTCAGTGACTTCTGGATTTTGTGTATGGATAGAGTACCGACTACCTTTTAATTTGACCTCGAGATTTTCAAGTTTTGAAATGAATTCATATTGAGTATTCGCAATTTCATCAATGAGATTTTTCTTTTTAGCTTTATGGCTTTCAAAAGAAGAGGCCTTACTAATCATTTCAGAAAAAAGTTTAGCATTTCTTCCCCTTGTCTTGGCGAGACTTGAAACTAATGCCACAAGGTCATTGATAGCTTTTGATCTTAAATCTTTAGACTTTATATCCCCTGACATTTCAATTGGTGTTGCTGCACCAATATTTGTACCATCACTCATCATGAGAATATGAGCAGCTGATGCAATTATTGCACCTGCAGAAGTTGCGCTAGCACCTTCTGGTCTAATCCATACTGCTACTGGGATATTGGATTCTCCAAATAAAGTAAGAATTTTCTTTGTGGTGGAAACCATGCCTCCAGGAGTATTTAATGTTACTTGGACTAAGTCGTAGTTCTTGCTCTGTGCTTCTTTAAAACCTTCTTTGAGGTAGCCAAAAGTTGCGGGAGTGATTGCCGATTGAATTTTAAGTGAAAGAATTTTATTTATCTTAATATCTTTGCCCTCTATTTCGGCATAGGCATTACCTAAAAATTGAATAAGTACAAAACAAAAAATTAAGGGTATGATTTTCATTATGATGCCTTCTTTTAAAATTATTCTCTGTGACATATTAAATCCTATTAATGATAAGAGATGTATCAAGGTAAGAAAAGGTGCCATAGTACTTAAAAAAATTAATAAAGATTCTACCAATGAATACAAGATTTTGGATTATGGTTCTGAAAAAAAGATGATCAACTCGTATGGTCATAAGAAGTCATGCGTTGTTAAAAATAGATCTGATCAACTCTGTCTTCCTGGATTTATTGATACTCACTTTCACTGGGTTCAAGATGATGTAAGGTTAATGGCCAAAAAGTCTTTATTAACTTGGTTAGAGCGGTATACATGGCCATATGAGGCCAAATTCAAAAGCAAAAGATATAGCTTGAAAAGGTCAAAGCTATTCCATGATGAATTATTACAGGTAGGCACCTTAGGTGGTGCGGTCTATGGCTCTATTCATGGCCATACTGTTGATCATGCATTGAGCAATTTTATCGGAGATTATATCGTTGGCAATGTTTTGATGACTCAAAATTCCCCAGACTATCTGATACAGTCGACTTGCACTGCAAAAAAATTAATCAAAAACCTGGCCAATAAATATAAAGCTAAATATGCAGTGACTCCGCGATTTGCTCCCACGACATGTGCTGATGTCATGTTGTTCGGCGCAAAACAAGCAAAAAAAAATGGCTCTTTTATACAAACCCATTTAAGTGAAACAGAAAATGAAATTAATTATGTGCTCTCTTTGTTCAAAGACATAAAGGGATTTGAAAAAATAAAAACCTATACCGGAATCTATAAAAAATGTGGCCTATTAGGCAAACGAACTATTATGGGACATGGTATTCATCTTAGTGATGAAGAGCTAGTCATGCTCTCTAAATCAAAAACTTCTATTGCACATTGTCCTTCATCAAATGCTCCAGTAAGCGAATTTGGTCTAGGTTCAGGTCTATTTTCCTTTAAACGAATTGAAAAGGCAAAGATACATTGGGCGCTTGCATCAGATATTGGAGGAGGACCATTTCTATCAATGTTTGATGTGATGAGATCTTTTGTAAATTCAAACAAAAAGGCAAAAATATCAAATGCTACATATACCAAGGCGTTATATAGAGCTACATTGGCCGGTGCAATTTCACTAAATAAAGAAAAGCAAATTGGAAATTTAGATAGAAATAAATGGGCCAACTTTATACTTGTTCCATCTCCTAAATATAAAAAGGGAGAGACTGCTGAGTCTATACTCAAATCTCTTTCGCAAGTATCATTAAAAAAAAGATCAAGATATCAAGATCTTGTGTTATCTACATGGTTTCGTGGAGAGGAAGTGTTTAATCGAAATGAACTATTTTAATAAAATTATAATTTTATTATTAGCTGCATTTACACAAGCTTGCGCTCATAAGCCTTTTCCAAAACCTGATGAGAATGTTGCTGTTTTAAATTTAGTTAGACAATCATATGTTAAAGGTTGTGTCGATGCTCATCATGTACATAAGAAAAAGAAAGTTTATTTTGACTGTCAAGAAATGTCTAAGCAATACGTTAGAGATATTAGTGAGATAATCAAATAGTTAAAACTATTCAAAATATATAAGTCCAATAACATCTTAAGTATTTAATAAGAAAATGATAAAGAGATAGGGCAATGATCTGATCCTAATACATTTGGCAAGATGCCTGCTTTTGTTGTTTTTTTATTCATAACTTCAGGCACAAAAAAATAATCTATTCTCCAGCCGATATTACGTTCTCTGCATGTAGAACGATAGCTCCACCAAGTATAATGACCCTCTTGGTCTGGGTGGTGTTCTCTAAAAATATCAACATATCCTTTTGACTGAAGTTTATCTATAAACTTTCTTTCAACTGGTAAAAAACCTGTTGATTCTTTATTTGTTTTTGGATTTTTGAGATCAATTGGGTGATGAGCAGTATTGAAATCTCCAGTTAAAATGACTGGCTTAGCGAATTCAGTTTCAAGTGATTTGGCGAGTTTTAAAATTGCATTTGAGTATTCTAATTTGTAAGGGACGCGACCATGATCGTGTTGACCATTTGGGTAATATCCGCCTATGAGAATAAATTTATCAAAGTGAGCAATTAAAGTTCTACCCTCGGAATCAAACTTCTTTTTTCCTATGCCTATTTGAACTTTAAGAGGTTTTATTTTTTTCTTTATGTATAAAGCAACACCAGAATATCCTTTTTTTTCTGCACAAGCGAAATAGCTAACATATCCTTTAGGATTTTTTAGCTCGTCATCAAGCTGTTCTGGCCATGCTTTTGTTTCCTGGACACATAAAATATCGGGTTTTTCACTGGCCAGCCACTTTAGAAAGCCTTTCTTAGCACAGGCCCTTAATCCATTGACGTTCCAAGATATAATTTTCATTTTTTGTCCGTTAGTATTAAACGCCTTTGTAAGCATTGTAGTCATCCATGGATCCTGAACTTTCTTCGCTATCTTGACTATAATCAGCTTCTTTTTGAGTAAGCAGGTAATGGGGGTCTGGAAATTGATTATTATAGGTGACTTCATCACCTAAAGGGCTAATTTCATGATTTGAAGTGTATGTTCGATCAAAATCTTGATTTTTAAAGCGAGTTCTAAAGATATCAACTTCCTCGGCCGTTAATGTGTCTTCAAACTTATGGACTGTGGCCAAACATTTATCATAATTGTCTTTTAATTTTTTCTTCTGTCTAGGGTCTGCACGAAAAAAGAGCTCGAAATATTTCTTTCTTGCGTGACCAAGAACCTCAATTAAGTGATCGAATTTTTTGTAAATTCTTTCATTTAAAGGAAGTGGTGGGCCTGCTCTTCTATTTCTTCTTTTTTTATTATTATTTATAGACTTTGTCCTATTATTAGGACGGTTTTTAGGTCTATTATTTGAATTTTGTGCTTTTTGAGATTGATTCTTTTGTGCGAGACCTTGAGTATTGCTTTGAATCGAATCAGTCGATTTCTTCTTATTTCTATTATTTCTCTGACGTTTATTCTGTGCAGAGCTTTTTGGTCTGTCATTATTTGAATTTTGGGAATTATTATTCATGTCGTTTCAATATTTTCTATAGTATTAATAGAATGATTTTAAATTTCTAGAGTCTCTGTGTCAATATTCATAGAGTTGATAATTCGACACGGTATGACTGGTCAAAGGCCAGAATCATGGTAATTTACAAATACTTAATATTTAAGAATTTTAGAGGAGAACTTCATGAGTCAAAAACGAATAAAAGTAGCAGTCACAGGTGCTGCAGGTCAAATTGGATATGCCTTATTATTCAGAATCGCATCGGGGCAAATGTTTGGGCCTGATACAGAAGTGGAACTTCAATTATTAGAATTAGATCATGCAATGAATGCATTAAATGGTGTTGCCATGGAGCTAGATGATGGGGCTTATCCATTACTTAAAAATATTGTTTGTACCAGCGACTTAAATGTGGCCATGAAAGATGCAAGTTGGGCCATTTTAGTTGGCTCAGTTCCTAGAAAAGACGGAATGGAAAGAGCTGATTTATTAAAAATTAATGGTGGCATCTTTACAGGTCAGGGAAAAGCAATAAATGACAACGCAGCAAAAGACGTTAAGGTATTCGTTGTTGGAAATCCCTGTAATACAAATGCCTTAATTTGTATGAATGCAGCTGTAGATATTCCAAACGACAGATTCTACGCAATGACCATGCTTGATGAGTTAAGGGCCACTACTCAATTGGCCAAAAAAGCTGGAGTAGATGCAAATGAAGTAAAAAATGTCACAATTTGGGGAAATCATTCAGCAACTCAATATCCAGACTTTTCAAATGCGACAATATCAGGAAGGCCAACAACGGATTTAATTTCAGACAAAGATTGGTTGCAAACAGAATTTATTTCTACGGTACAAAAAAGAGGTGCTGCCATTATAAAGGCCCGTGGTCTTTCATCAGCTGCCTCCGCAGCAAATGCAATTGTCAGAGGAGTATATCACTTAACACATGATACTCCCGCTGGAGAAACCTACTCAATGTGTTTGTGCTCAAATGGACAATATGGAGTAGATGAAGGACTCATTTTTTCATATCCATGTAAAACAGTAAATGGAGAGGTTAAAGTTGTCGAGAACATTACACATAATGATTTTGGAGCTGAAAAGTTTCAAACAACACTTAAAGAACTTTGTACTGAAAGAGACACAGTAAAAGAATTAGGTCTAATCTAAAAATAAAGAGGCCCCGGTGGAGAGAGATACCAGGGCCTTCTATAATACTCATATCATTAATATTATTTGGCACGAGACACCAATGATATGAACAAATTTGAGTAATAAAATTTAACGTCCATTTCTATCTACAAATCTTTCTGAAGCATAATCAGCTTTGTAGTTACTTGGAGTTGGTGCTTTAAATACAGATTTGTTGGTAGAATGTGTTGTACAGCCTTGGGCCAAGAAAAACATCCATGTAAAAAGGATTGTAGGTAAAATTAGTTTTTTCATTATGACCTCCTTGTCATATTGATCAAAGGCTTCAAATAAGTGATAGACCTTTATAAATGTCTGAGTAAAAGACCTGTCCTTAGTCTTATTTTCTCATATTAATAATACTGCTAATACCGTGCCAAATTTTGCCTAGAAACTGTGGTCAAAAAGTCTTCGTTTTTTATTATTTTAGTTAGAAATGGTCTCTTTTTGACCATAGTTGATATTCTGGCACCTTTTTAATGAGCGTTTTAGTCAGACAATATTATTTTTTTTCTTTCTTTTTGGCCTTTAAAGGGGGGAGATGTTTACTCAGACAGTACTCTTCTAGAATATTATAATAATGAGTTTGCTCTTCAATAGATAGGGCGGCCATGGATTTAGCTTTTTGTTTACGTATCCCTTTAGAAGCGATGAGGTCATCAACTGATCTGATTCTTGTCGAAATATTTTTTGCGATTGTAGATAGCCATCTTGGCATTTGTCTTGTTAACTCAACATCAGGAATTCTAATTAATGTTGTATCTTCAAGACACAAAACATGGGCAGATCTAGGAAGTAAGTCAAAAAATGATAATTCACCAATGTACTCATTTTGTTCTATATAAGCGAGAGGTGTTATTTGAGTTCCTTTATTAACAAGAACGAGTAGTTTACCTGAAACTACTATATAAAGATCAAAAATATTTTCTTCTGCGGCACAGACGACGTCATGTTTTTTATAATGAATAGTCAGTCCTCCTTGAACATCTGATGTCATAGTTAATCCTTACTCTTTAAAGTTGATATGCCTTCGTTATTTTTAGTTTAAGTATTTCCATTATTTGTTGATAATAGATATGCTGGGGATAGATATCATCTTGAAAGATTGTATCTCTTCCTAAATTAATATTAACTATTTCATTAAAGTCTACAAGATCAATATTATTTCTCTTTGCTTTAGATTTCATAATATTATTAAAGATAGTAGAGCCCCGCCATTTCATGCAGTCAAATGCTTCTGCTTTAATTAATGCTAATTTTGCTTCTTTATATTTGAGTAGGCTTAAAGATATTAATCCATATATAAATTGAGACTTTGCATTCCCTAATGTTTTTAATGCCAAGGTTTTAGCTGGAGAATAAATTACTTTTAGTTTATTTTGCTTATAAGTTTTATATAAAGAATCTTGGAGTTGCTCAATATCTTCACTGGTTGAGTTTTTACAAACTTCTTTTGGTTCAACTTCTAAATTGATTGGTGTAGTTAAAAAAATTAAGTTTGAATCTTTAGATCTAGTATAGCGAATCAGGTCATTAACCTCATGTTCATAAATTTTATAGATAAGCTCCATTCTAAATTGTTTTTTTGAAGAACTATATATAGTTAGATCTTTTCTTGGGATCTGTGGTAGATATTGATGCTTGGGATTACTATAAATAAATTTTGATAGCTTTGGAATAGTCATAATTGCAGAAGAGATTTTATCATTTTGATAGAGTTTGAAATTTTTAAGAATTATATTTCTTTTTTTGACTTGAAATTTTTTTTCATAAAACTCTTCGCTAGCTCCATGATATATAATTATTGGAGGAAGTTTTTTTAAAGACTTTAACTTTGCTAGCGTTCTGTGAAGTCCTTCATGCTCATCAGACCAGTTAAAGATTTTCAATGGTTTTTGTAGACCTTTAGACAAGTTTGTAATGAGAGCTGGTAAGAATCTATTTAACGCCTTTCCCATCCTGTCTCCAACAATCAAGACATTAGTATTTTCAGCTTCCTTATAACCATCGACTTCAGAAAAGTTTAAAATATAAGGATAGGGGACAATTTGAGTGGGTGTTTCTTGGTATTTAAATATAGCAAATCCAACTCCGATAAGAATTATGGTTAAAATTAGTCGATTTAATAATTTTAGCAATTTAAGTCACTTTTTTTAAGAATTTTATACCCTTAAGCTTTATTCTATATGGAAAGTCTGTTAACTAAAAGAAACTTTAAACATTTAGTCATTTAGAACTAAGTCTGGATGGAATGATGCGTGGCGTACCCGAGATACTTGCTCCGGCAGGAAACTTAGAGAAATTGAAAGTAGCAGTGCTCTATGGCGCTGATGCCGTGTATTTAGGTGGCCAAAAATTTTCACTAAGATCAGCTGCTGATAATTTTACTGAAAATGAATTAAGAGAAGGGGTTCAGTTTGCTCATGCGAATGGGGCATTAGTCTATGTCGTTTTAAATGCATTTTTTCATGATAAAGATTTTTTGGAACTTCCAAGATTTATAGAATTACTAGATGAACTAAGAGTTGATGCTGTTATAGTGTCAGACCTTGGCGTTATTGAAATGGTAAAAAAATATAGAATAGATAAATCTTCTATTGATATTCATCTCTCTACCCAAACGAGCTGTTTAAATGTTGAATCTGCAAAACTTTGGAAAAGGCAAGGGGTAACTCGAATTGTTCTAGGTAGAGAAGTATCAATCGAAGAAGCAAAGAAAATTAAACATCAGGCAGAAATTGAAGTCGAAATGTTTATTCATGGCTCGATGTGTATGTCTTATTCTGGAAATTGTGTCATTTCTAATTATACTCAAGGTAGAGATAGTAATAGGGGAGGATGTGCGCATTCATGTCGGTTTGAATATGAAATGAATTTTTCAAATTTTAATAATATAAAAAATAGAAAGAATTTTTTTATGAGTTCTAAAGATTTAAATGGAATCCGTCTGATGAAACAATTTATTGAGAATGGAATAAACTCAATAAAAGTAGAAGGTAGAATGAAAAGCCATCACTATGCTGGTACAGTGACAAAAGTATATAAAGATGCATTAGACTACTATAAAAAGAATGGTGACTTTCTATCTGAAGATCTTAAAAGGTGGGATTTGGAGTTACAAAAAGTAAGTCATAGAGAATATTCAGAAGCTAATTTAGTTGAAGTGGCAGGATCAGAAACAATTTATAATGAAAGAGAAAATGAAATAACTGATTATGTTGTTGCTGGAGTCGTTGTAGAAGTCGTGCCCGATAAATTCCTGCTTATTGAAGTTAAAAGTCACTTCTCACCAGGAGAAGTATTAGAACTGGTCCCTTTTGATGAAGAAACTCAATCCATAGAATGTTATTGGGTTAAAACCTTCGATAATATTCTTATTGAAAAAACAAATCCAGGAACATTAGTAAAGATACCTTACAATCCATTTGCTAAAGAACTTAATTTAATAAGAAGAAAGTTAAACCAATGAAAATAGCTTCGTACGTAAATTCAACAGAAGAGATAGATATTTGTAAGTCAAAAGGGATAGACGAAATTATACTTGCACCTTTGATTTTATCCCGATTTGGAAGATTAACTATGACCTATTTCATAGAGCTTTCAAAATATGCTAAACAATTAGGCTTCAATATCTCCTGTGAATGGGACATTTTACTGACTGAAAATAGCTTTAAAGAATTATTAAGTAAAATTTCAACACAAGATTTTAAATATATAGATGAAATAAGAGTACAAGATACGGGGGTTTTAAACTATATTTTAAAGCATTATACACAAAAGATTCAGTTTTTAGCTGAAACAAATAATCATAACCTTAATTCCTTATTGGCGTTTGAGAAAATTATAGGACCTCGATTGAGTCGTATTATTTTATCTTTGGAACTTCCACTGGACAAATTACAAGAATTTTCAACAAAGCTCAATACTGCGACAGAAATTACTGTGTTTGGTAGAATTAACCTCTTTTACAGCCCGCGAAAACTAATAAGTCCATATTTAAATGGTAACGATGAAAATAAAACAATTGAAATTGAAGTTAATAGTGAAGAAAGTCCACATAAAGGTTTTCCGTTAATACAAAATAGACATGGTACTTTCATGCAAAACCCAAAAGATCATTGTCTACTTGAAAATATTACAGATTTAGAAAGTGCTAAAGTTTCTTTCTTAAAACTAGATCTTAGGTTTGATGAGTCTTTTAAGAAATTAGATCTAATTTTGAAAATTTTAAAAAATAAAGATGTTGAAAATAACTTAAACAGGTTAAAAATTATGAATAAAAGACCTTTGATTAGAGGTTTTTTTAGAATAAATAAAACGGATCATCAGTTTAAAAAGTTAAAAAATCTTAGGATTCAGCGTACAGATAAAAACTATATTGGAGAAGTACTAGATGTTAAAAAGGGACTTTATATAGGCCTTAGAGTTAAAGATAATGCAAGTGCAATTTTACTTGGGGGTTGGATAGAACTAAGAACACCAGAAGGAAAAGTTAAGAAACTACAAATAAAATCTCTTAAAAACTCGAGTAATGAAGATATTAACAATATATATATAAATCAAATCGTATATATTAACCATGTTAGCGGAATATCAATAAAAACAGCGATCTATTTTTCCCAATAAAGAAACTGTGTTTTAATTCCACCAATTGTAAGAATGAGCTTTTTTGTAGGTTGATTCTTAAATATTTTTAAATTAATATCTTTCGGTAAAATCATACCTAAAGAGTAATTCCCTTGAGCTCTTATCGTTTTGAATAAATCAGCATGTGTTTTTTTTCTTTTTGCGTCTAATTGAATTCTCTTATTCCAAGGGGGATTTAATATTATTTGATCAAAATTATACTTTTGAGGAAAACCTTCCCATATGTCATTGATACATAGCTCAGAGAACATGTTATTTCTTTTTGCAGCTTTTAATGTTTTCTCGCATATATCAAAGCCTACTGACTTTAATGGAATAGTTTTTAAGGAGCTTCTTAGAGGAATTAAAGTTTCAGAAACATTTTGTAATAGAGGAATGGTTAAATATGATAATTGCTCTCTATTAATAAAATTGTAAAACTGATGTGCTTCTATTAATAATGAACCTGATCCACACATGGGATCACATACATAATCTTGATTATGTGAATTACAAAAATAAATAAATGCCGCAGCAATATTTTCTCTTAAGGGAGCACTTCCAATATAAGTTCTCTCTCCTCTCTTATATAAATTACCACCAGTTACATCTAAACTAAATTTACAATTGTCATTTATTATCCTGACATGAAGAATGGGATTTTTATATTCTTTTGTTTTTTTAAGAAGCTTTTTCTTTGGGGGATTATTTCTGAAATATTCTGCAAGACCTTTTCTAATGGTATCTTCTATTTTTTTTGTATGAATGAGTCTTGATTTCTTTGAAGTACATTTTATAACTTCTGGAACTTCTAGAATATATTCAGAAATCCACTGTGCATTTTTACACTTAGTAAAAAGTTTTGGAAAATCCCTGACTTTAAACTCATGATTTATTCGGAGTAAGATTCTCGTTGGAATTTTTAAATAATGTGAAAGGTATTCAAACTCAATAAAACTTGCCAAAAACTCAATACCCCCCTCCTCAAATGTGTACCTTGGAACAGCTGTATCAAATGCTAATTGCCATTTCTCTTTAAACTCGAGAAGAGCAAGATTCTCTAGGCCTGGATTCATGACTAAAAAGAAGGTAAATAGTTGATTTTCATATTTGTGTTTCATGACGCATTATATAAAATGCACCTAGAACTGTAAAGACCTCGCAGCAGATTCGCATATTCCTGAGATTGCTCTATAAACAATGTAAATAGTCACGAATTGAATGACGTTACGGGTCAGTTATGTTATTTAAAATAAACTTGGAAGTGTAATGGATCAATCAAAAATCGATATAGATCAGAGAAAATCTGATCATATTCAATTGGCATTTAATGCCAAAGTAACCCTTAGTGAAAGAGACGATCGGTTTATCTACGAACCTTTACTAGCGGCCCATCCTGATAAAGAATATTCAAATTTAGAATGCCTTGTTTTTGATAAAAAGCTTTCTGCCCCTATATGGGTTTCTAGTATGACTGGTGGAACTGGACAGGCATTTATGATTAATCATAGACTAGCAACAATGTGCAAAAATCATAGATTAGGAATGGGACTTGGTTCGATTAGGCCTCTATTAGAAGATTCTTCCAGGTTTAAAGACTTTAATCTAAGACCAATTATTGGTCATGATCTGCCTTTCTTCGCTAACTTGGGCGTAGCTCAAATTGAAGAATTATTAAAATTTGGTAAGTTAGATTTATTAAAAGATATTTTGAACAAACTTCAAGTCGATGGTCTCATAATACATGTAAATCCTTTACAAGAGTTTTTACAACCAGAGGGGGATAGGTTTATTCGATCACCATTTGAAACTATTAGAGATTATTGTGATTCACCTTATGGAAAAACTATTGTCAAAGAAGTTGGTCAAGGAATGGGGGAAAAATCCCTCACCTCCTTAATGAGTTTGCCTATCAATGGGATCGAACTCGCTGCCATTGGAGGAACAAACTTTTCTAAGCTAGAGCTCCAAAGAGGCACTAAACTGGCTCAAGACGTATTTCAAGACCTTATATTTGTTGGACATAGTGCAGAAGAAATGATAGATCATCTAAATAAAATTGTAGCAACGAATAATAAAAAATCTATGCAAATAATTATATCTGGTGGAATTAATTCTATTCTCGATGGACATTATTTATTAGAAAAATGTCAACTTCCATCTGTGATTGGCGTAGCATCTAACTTTTTAAAGTATGCATTAAAAAGTGAAAAAGAATTAGATGAATATGTTTTTAACACCAAAAAAGCATTATCAATTTCTAGGATGATGCTTACTTTAAGAGAGAGTAGATATTGAGACCAATAACAGGATTTTCTAAACTTTCAAAAAAAGAAAAGATTGATTTCTTAGTTGATGTATACCTTGGTAAATCCGAAAAACTAAAACATCAAATTGAAAGCTTCTGGCATATCTCAGAGGCTGAGCAAAACATATTTGATGAGTTCTCAGAAAACACTGTCACAAACTTTTATTTTCCCTATGGTGTTGTTCCTAACATGCTTATAAATAACGAATTGCTTTGTGTTCCAATGGTTATAGAAGAAAGTTCTGTTGTTGCTGCATGTGCAAAAGCAGCTAAATTTTGGATTGGAAGAGGTGGATTCAAATCACATGTAGTTTCAATGACTAAAAATGGCCAAGTACATTTTTCTTGGTTTGGTGAAAGCACTAAGCTAGAAAAATTCTTCTATAAAATTAAATCTGAAATTATTAAGGATTTAAAACCTCTAATAAAAAACATGGAAGCAAGAGGTGGTGGCATACTAGATCTAAAACTTCTTGATAAAACAGACTTGGATGCTGGATATTATCAAATATGGGTAGATTTTAATACTTGCGATGCCATGGGTGCTAATTTTATAAATTCTATTTTAGAAGCAATTGGAACAAATTTTAAGAATCGTGTTTATGATGCTGCTATTTTTACTGAAAAAGAGAAAGATATCGATGTCATTATGGCAATTCTTTCAAATTATACTCCAGAATGTTTTGTAGAAACTAAAGTTGAATGTAAAATAGAAGACCTTTATGACCCTTCACATAGCATGTCTGCAAAGGAATTTGCAAATAAGATGAAAAAGGCAGTGAGAATTGCTGAGATTGATATTAATAGGGCGACAACTCATAATAAAGGCATCTTTAATGGAATAGATGCAGTCATTCTCGCGACTGGAAATGACTTTAGGGCGATAGAAGCTGCTGGTCATACCTACGCTTCACGATCTGGACAATATAGAGGGTTAACTAAAATCAATCTAGATCATGAAATGTTTTCATTTTCTGTTAAAGTCCCTTTAAGTCTTGGAACAGTTGGGGGACTGACAGCATTACATCCCCTTGCAAAAGTTTCGCTTGAAATGCTTGGCAGACCATCAGCAAAAAAATTAATGGA
>JABGXW010000114.1 GCA_018675575.1 Bacteriovoracaceae bacterium
TGTTCTCTTATCGAATCAACAGTTACTTCTTTTAAGGTCAGACAATATAAAGAAACCTCCTCAACAGAAGCAACAAATTTATCTCTATCGGAAGCCGCTGAAATTGAGACTTATTGCTCCGGAGCAGTTGGCACTATCGATCCAGATTTTAAATGTGCAGCAAATGATGGTTTTGACATCATCTATGAATATGTCGGTAGCGATGATATTGGAACTGAAAGATTTCTAGATCAAATTTTTGCCGATATATACAATCAACCTCTCCCTGCTGCTCCAATGTGGATCATGGACAACAGACCGGGGGCGAGGCCTCAATTATATAAAAATTAATGATTAAAAAGATACTATTTTAGAGTAGTTTTTTCTAAAACACCTGTTGAGTTGATTTATAACTTCCTAGAAGAGATCATTATTTTATATCAATATACGAGAAGTCAGGGCTAAGAAATAAAAAAATATAATCATATCTTCAATATAACACCTTTAAATGTGCCGTGGCGCGATGCGGCTAGGCACTTCTTTCAGGGTACTTTTTTAATGTTTGTAGCTTAGAAATAAATTTGATATTGAATATTTTTAATTTAAACAGGAAATTGATTTGAGCACTCGTCTTTTATTGGGAATCTTTTTATCACTTAGTTGTATGCTATATTCTTTCTCAGCGTATGCAGTAAAATTACAAATCCTTCATACAAATGATCTCCACGGATATCTAGAATCAACTGTAATCAACAAAGAAAAGGGTGGTTATCATAATATAAAAAAAATCTTTGTAGATCAGACTTCATTGGCAAAAGAAAAAAATATTCAAACCTTAAGGTTTGATGGTGGTGATTTCTCAGAAGGTAGTATTTTTTATTTAACAGAAAAAGGTAGACGTAACTTTGAATTAATGAATTTACTAAATTATGATGCTGTTGTGCTAGGTAATCATGATTGGCTGATGGGAACTAAAGAATTAAACCAAATTTTAGATGATGTTCCCCCTCAGTATTCACTTCTGGCAGCAAACCTAAGGCCAAAGTCTCTTATTTTTCCAGCTTTATCAAAAACTGTTGATAAATATAAAATATTCACTGTGGGTAACATAAAAATTGCTGTTATAGGGCTAATTACCGATGAAAAATTCTACGAATGGAAATTTGATAAATGCAAAATTAAAGATCCAATTAAGACTGCAAAAAAACTAGCAAAAAAACTTAAAAAGAAAGAAGGGGTCGATTTTGTCTTTGTTTTATCCCATATCGGGGTATTAAATGATAAAAAGGTTATTGAAGCTAACTCCCATATTGATCTTGTAGTTGGAGGTCATAGTCATACCGAACTTCATAAACCATTTTATGTGAAAGACAAGACAGGTGCCCTTCGTCCCATAGTTCAAACAGGGGAGCATGGAAACTTTGTTGGAAAATTAATTTTAGATTTAGAAAAAAATAGGCCCCTAAAAATTCAAGATTATCAACTTATTCCTGTTATAAATAATAACAAAACTGATCAAGTGGCAACAACGCCAGCTGAGGCGGCAGCTGTAGATATTAAGCAGTATGTTGCCGAGACAAGGGAATTGCTACACGCTAGATATTCAAAGGAGTGGCTTAGCGAAGTTATTGGTAAAACAGAAGTTCCTTTAGTCAATTCTTTTGGCCAGATCACTGTCTGGACAGCTTTAGTCACAGATAGTCTTAGAGAATGTACAAATGCAGATTTTTCAGCAAACAGTCCAGGCTTTGGTGGATCAAATCTTCCCCCTGGAAATATTACTCGTGAAGATATTTTTCAAACCTATCCAAGAATCTTTAATCTTAACGACAAATATGGATGGCATTTATATGAAGTTGAAATACGGGGATTTTGGTTAAAAACAATAATTAAACTAATACTGAGCAGGCAAATGCCTGTTGCATTTTCTGGTGTCACATTTGATATTGTAAATAAAAATAATGAGATTTTGCCTGTTCAATACGGAGACATCGTTGACGGTGGTCATGATACAAATTCCAATTTTATTATGAAGTTTCTAGGTATAAATACAGAATTTAAAATAAGGAACATTCAAATTAAAGGTGAGAAGATAAAATGGAATAGAAAATATAAAATGGCACTCCCTGAGGGGATTATATTAGGAGGAGTAGGTATAACAAAACTTGTCAAAGTTATTCTAAAAAATATATCTAAAACAAATCATTCCGTCTGGAGCTGTATTAATAAGAAAGTCTCAAAGGAAAAGGTCATTACATCAAAATATAGACGTAGCAACAATAAAGACCTTGCTATTGCTATGAAATTCATTAATACTGGGATTCATCCAGAGAAAAAAATTTACAATAGGGAAGAACTTCACTCGGCCATTCGGGGGAAGTAGAAATTTATTCCAGTTTTGTTACTAGCATAAATATATTCTTAGATGAGGTAAAATTAAGATTGTAGCGAAGAGTTTTATACTCAAAACTAGGAATCTTAATGAAAAATATTTTTCAGAAGATCAAGATGATCTTTATAGTAAACCTTACATTCATAAGTTTTCAAGCAAACGCATACCTCGTCCAAATTCTTCATACCAATGATATACATTCATATTTTGATGGTTCTGATCATGATAAAGGCCGTGGTGGATATGCCAACCTTAAATATATGATAGACCAGTATAAAGCGAAAGCTAATTCTGACGGTATAGAGTCATTAGTTGTAGATGCTGGGGACTTCATGGAGGGAACCCTTTTTTACATGGCAGACTATGGGATGAAGTCCTTTCAAATGCATAATAAGATTGGTTATGACTTTTCTGTCATTGGAAATCATGACTTTCTTATGGGGACAGGTGATTTAGACAAACTTCTTGGCAAAATTGACCTGAACTTTACCTATCTCGGAGCAAATGTATCAGCATCGAAGAAATATATAAATATTAATAACAAAATCAGGCCATATAAACTGATTAATTTAGGTGGTTATAAAGTTGCTATAATGGGACTTACTACTAATGAAATTGTCTTTTCTTGGAGACTTTATGATGGGAAAATTTCTAGCCCAATTACCCATGGTAAAAAATTGGCAAAAAAGCTAAAAAAAGATATTGGAGTTTCTGCTGTCATTGCTCTTACTCATATTGGATTTAATTCAGATAAAAAATTAGCAAAGAAATCGCCAGATATTGATTTAATTATAGGAGGACATTCCCACGATGCTCTTCATAAGGTATATTATCAGAAATCAAAAAAGAAGAAACGAATCCCTATTGTTCAAGCGGGACATCATGGTGAGTATTTAGGACGTATACTTATTGACGTAACTAAAAATGGAATCAAAGTAATTGAGTATGAACTTCTGCCTGTCTTTGCCTCTCGCAATGCGAACGAAGATGTTTTATTACTTGTAGAAAAATCATATTCTGATCTATACGGAATGTACGGACAAGAATTTTTAGAGGAACAGATCTCTTACTCATATCTTAGTGCAGATAATGCAGAGGCTAAATCAATCTGGTCTATGTTCACTGCCGATGCGATGCTTGAATCTGTTGATGCTGATATGTCAGTTCAGCAAGAAAATATGTCAGGACCAAACTACCCTGTGGGTGTTATTACAAATTTTGATTTAATAAATGCTCATCCAAGGTTTTTTGATTTTACTGATTTATTTGGGTGGAAAGTTTACAAGGCAGAAGTATCAGGATTTATGTTAAAGCTGATTTTTCGGGTTGTGATGAATTTTGGACTTCCACTATCAATAACTGGAATCACTTATGATTGGTTTAAAACTCCATGGGGTAAATATTGGATTAAAAACCTACGTATTAAAGGGAAGCGCATTCATCCCTTTAAACGTTATAAGCTTGCATTACCTGAAGGAATTGTTCGCGGCGGATTTGCTATCACACCGCTAGTTGGATTACTCCTTAAAAACTCAGAACGAACCAGCATAGATGTCGTTGATGCCATTAAGTGGAAACTTGAACGAGATGGTGGCGTTGGAGATGATTATGTTCAAAGAAACAACTTTAAAAATAGAGCTGAAAATCTGGTAAGTGTGGACAGGGTCGCATTTCCAGGTAGGCATAGATAAGTATTAAACATTAGAAAACGAACTAAAGCGTGCTCAAGAAAGATTTTTTATGGCGTCTTTGTGAGCACATATAATTTCTTTCAACAGTTGAGAAATTTCCATCGCTTCAAGTTTTCCCGGAGCAATTTTATTTTCATAAACTTTCGGTAAACCTGAAATATCTGAATAAAGAACAAGGCTTTTATTGGCCAATACCTCATCAACTTTAGCAACGGGAGTAAAGTGAGGAACAGTTTTTAGAACTTCTGGTGTTTCTTGAACAATATTTTTTATAGATTTAACTACCTCTATAAATTTATCTAACTCTGTCTTAGTGAATGACTCCGTAGGTTCAATCATTACTCCAAAAATTTCTGGAAATGCAACAGTGGGTGCGTGAAGTCCAAAATCTAAAAATAATTTACCAATTTTGGCAATAGTCTGGGCCTTAGGTGTACCAGACTCTGCTATTAGGGCAAATTGCTCTTTTGTAAGAGTTAAAATGAATTCATGCATTCTTGGCAGATTATCAGCTCCTTCAGGTAAGCTTGGTAGCTCATCTTTTAAGTTATAATAAAGATATCTTGCAGACAGTACCGCCATTTCAGACATTTTTTTAATACCCTCTGATCCTAGCGCCAATAAATATGCGTAGCATCTGACTTTATGTGCAAAATTTCCAAAATGTCTGTGGAAGCTACCTATTGAATTCTTGGTCTTGAAAGTCTTATAGACCCCATTTTCAAGCATTACTTGAACGCCTGGTAAAAAGTCATAAAGCTTTTCACTAACGGCCACAATAGCGTCACCAGGGCCACCTCCTCCGTGTGGTATTGTCCACGTCTTATGGAGGTTATTATGGACAGCATCTACACCAAGCTTTCCAAGGTCTACAATGTTTGCGATGGCATTCATGTTGGCACCATCCATATAAACAAGACCACCACAATTATGCACCAGGTCTGCCATTTCTTTGAAGTTGGATTCAAAAATTCCTGATGTATTGGGATTGGTAATCATTACTCCCGAAATTTGGCCGGGATAATTTTTGATTATTTCTTTTAATTGATCGAGATTGATTCTGCCGTCAGTTGTTGCCTCTATAACTTTTAAATTTTTTGCTAGATAACCTGCCATTGTAGCAGTTGCAGGGTTTGTTCCATGAGCTGATCTTGGTATAAGTATAATATTTCTTTGATCTTCTTCACCATTTTTTTTATGATAAGCTTGAAACATTTTTAATCCTGCAAGTTCCCCCTGTGCACCGGCAACAGGTTGAGTAGTTGTTCCATAAAGACCAGTCATAACTGTAAACATTTCTTGAATACCATAAAGCAACTCAAGTGAACCTTGAGCATCACAATCGTCAGATTGTGGGTGCAATTCTGTGAAACCTGGCAGTCCCGCTGCCCAATCGTTGATATAGGGGTTGTACTTCATGGTACAAGATCCTAAAGGGTATATATTGTCGTCGGGACTTACGTTTTGTTGACCCAATTTACTATAAAACTCTTTAAGATCATTGAGGGGGAGTGACGGAAGATTTATAGGCGATTGACACTTTAACTTTGAAGAAATTGAATGTGCTAATGCTCCTATATTATCTTGCACCCGAAAAACGTCTTTAAATAGGCAGATGAGTCTTTCTATATCTTTATCAGTATGAGTATCAAAAAATGAAAGCATGAGTGTTGGTATTTCGGTTTTAAAACGTGAATTGACAAAAATACCAATTTGAATATTTTGTTGTTTAGACTTTAATTTTAACTCATCTAAGTTTTCATTTATATTTAAACTGAACTCATTAAAAAATGGAGTTTTTGGAAAAGCAGGTGTAATACCTTTTAGTTTAGTTAATTCCTCATATACCTTTACAGCATTTGCTCTGGATATTGTACAGGTTTCTTTTAGGCCGGTACTTCCTTTAGAGAGTAAAGTTGCGCCAGCGATGGTGGCAATAAATGATTGATTTGAACATATGTTTGAAGTTGCTTTTTCTCTTCTGATATGTTGCTCTCTCGTGGAGAGAACTATACATAGTGCTTCTAGTCCATTCTGGTCTTTTGTTTTTCCAATATATCTACCAGCAGATGATCTGATGGCCATCTTATTTGACTCGTTATATCTAATTCCAAATATACCAAGACCTGGACCTCCATAATTTGGAGCCAGTGCCAAATGTTGACCTTCTCCTACAATCATATTGCAACCTTGGTTGTCTGAACCAAAATCTATTGGTGCAAGAAGTCCTTCTTCTCCTAGAGTTAAGGGGTCAATAATCGCAATAGATTGAATTTTATTTGTAGTACAAAAATCAGTCAGCTCATTAACGTCTTCGAGATTCCCAAGGTGATTGATTTGAGGAAATGCTAAGCAGGCTATATCTTGATTATATTGTTTAAATTTTAAAGCAAGATCTTCGACATCGTAAGTTCCTGTCTCTGCATTTGTTTCGATATAGATGATTTGTAAATCAGTATCCTGCTTGATGGTTTCTAATACTTCCTTATCTCCAGGATAAATTGAATCTAAAACAAAGGCGGTTTTTCCTTTTCGATGAATTCTTTTAGCTGTATTTATTGCTTCATACAAACAGGTGGATCTGTCATAAAAGCTGGCGTTGATGGCCTCAAATCCAGTGATGGCCTTAAGGGCAGATGAGTACATCCATAATGTCTGTAAAGTCCCCTGACTTCTCTCTGGTTGGTAAGGAGTATAGGCAGTTGTCAATCCTCTTATACTGCAAACATATGTTCCAATTTCAGGAATTTTATAGTTCTTGACCCCATCTCCAATAAATGAAAGTGGTGTTTTATTTTTTTCTGACAATTGTTTTAAATGAGTGATTAATTCGTCATAGTGGTATTTCTTTACAACATTTGGAGGATTCTTAAACTTTACATCTTGCGGTATATGATCAAAAAGTTGGTCACAATTATCTAAAGAAAGAGTTGAAAGCATTTCTTGTATTTCTGAATCAGTAGTAGAAATATAATTATCCTTAAGTTCTCGTTTTAAAGCTTTTGGGTCATATCCAAGTACTTCTTTGTAATTCATTGTTTTGCCTCTTAATCAAATTGATTGCCAAAAATAATGTTTATTATTAGCATAGAAATACCGTACAAAGAAGATCATCTTCAGTATAATTTCAGCATGTTTAAAGTAAATCTAGTGTTGAATTTAAATGATAGTGTGCCAAGTCATTTAATACATGAAAATATTATCTGGACCCATGAAAAGATGTCACAAAACAGTTTGTATTGGAATGGGAAACAGCTTAGTTTTAGGCCCTTAAATGAGAAAGCTCTGCCAATATTTTTTGATTTTCCAAGTAAATTGTCATACCACGCTTCGCGACAATATAACTTGAAAAAAGAAATATTCGCCAAGGCGATTGGGATCAATCAGTATAACTCAATAAAAATATTAGACGGTTCTTTAGGAACTGGCAAAGATGCAATGTTACTGCTTTCTTTTGGAGCAAGAGTACGTGGTATTGAAAGAAATCCGATTGTATATCTACTTTTAAAGGATGCATATCATCTGGCCTTAAAAGGAAGAGAGAAACATTTTTTAAAAGAAAATTTTTCTCTAGAATTATCCGCTAGCCACAATGTAAAGTTGTCACAGGATGATGATCAATCTGTTTTTTATTTCGATCCTATGTTCAAAAAAATGCGAAATAAGTCAAAATCAAAAAAGGAAATGGAGATTTTTAAATATCTAGTTGGCATTGATGATGACTATCAGGATGTTTTAACATGGGCCATGGAACAGAAATTTAGCCGAGTGGTATTGAAAAGATCAATTCATGACGATAAATACTTAAAACCAACAGCAAGCTATACTGGTAATACTGTCCGTTATGACATGTACTCTCTCTGATTTTATAATAGGTTATTTATAAAGCATATTAGTCGACTACCAGCTCTTTTATAATTTGAAATTTTCTAAATGCTATAACTTCAAAGTAAAAAGGTAGTAAAATAATAATATTATAGCTAATGCTGTTTTAATTGAGCGTTTTACTGCGAGATAGCGGACATGTTGATCTAGACGACGTCGTCACATTTTTACTAAATATGCCTGAAATGATGAAGAAATTCAAATAATTCACCGAAGAGAAAGAATCATTGTAAAAAATGAAAGAATAAACTTTTGTAATAAGGAAGGTTTTTAATGTGTTATCTGATGAAACTTCAGAAAGTATTATTTGTGTTTACTATGACATTAATGATTTCAAGTATTCAACAAGTAGTACACGCCGGCGGGACAGGAAAAGTTGTTGATCTACTTGTGAATGAAAGTGGACTTCTAGAGTTACTTTCAAATAAGGGGATAAGAGGTCTTAGCGCAAATAGGCTGAAAAACTCTGGTCTTAACTCAATCAAAAATCTTAACGCTTCAGGTTCTTTACCAAGCGCTTATCAACTACAATCAATCTTAAGAAATTTAAATGTGACTTCTGATTCAATCGATGCTGTTAAGAAAGTAAAGATTAGACGACTTTTAAACAAGTCACATAAAGATATAACTAAAGACGAGATAACGGATCTATTTAATGATTTGATTTATTTATCTCATCGTTATGGATATTCAAAAACAACCGCATTGGCCTGTAGTCAATGTGTATCAGATGCTCTTTATTCAAGGGGATTTAAATACACTTTAGAAGTTTTAGAAAATAAAAACTCAGCAGCTGTGATGAAAAATCATATTCCAAAAACACCTTCTAAACTTAGACGATTTATTGCAAAAGAAATGACCAATTCTCAAATGGGTGACTTTTCAAGGGCAACTACTAAGCAAGTAGGTAAAGAGGAAGAAAAGGCCCTTGGGTTGTTTCTAGGTCTATCAAAGTACGGTTCAGCGAAGCAAAAAGCATTTACTAAAGCAGTGAAGGAAGTAAGTAAAATGCCTTCAGGAAATGTATCCTTAGTTGATTCTCAAAACTCCCATAAATTATGGAAAATTATTTCTTCAAACTTAACTGATCAACAATTAGATGGTTGGACTGACATACTAAATAAAACAGCTACTAAAGCGAAAGGACAAAGATCTAAGAAGGAGGCCTTCTTCTCTGTGCTTGAGGCCAAGGCCGGTAATCATCCAGGTATGAAAGAACGTTTGAAAATACTTAAAAGAAAGAACTGTTTTTTTCAATAAAAATAAATAAAATTATTTAAAAGATAAGGACTTATAGGATGTCAGAAATAACAAAAAATATTTTACAAAGATCAAAACAGTTCATGGCCATGGCCGCTATATTAGCATTGTTTTCAAGCTGTGCCTCTAATACCTATTATTATTCAGGTAGAGGGGTTGCAGATGATAGTTCAGGCCCCAAATCGGCCTTTGAGATATATTCTCAATTACAAGAGTCTTCAACTAGTTTCAATACGCGAGCAGTACTAGTGGATGGTGAGGCCATTGAAGGATTAGCTGGAGGAGTGACTTGGGGTGGAGAAAAAGAAGCTTCTTCTTCTCTTTTAACAAGAGTGATGGGACCTGATACTGACTACTTTAAATCTTCTGTAGTTGGGAATATGAATCGAGGTCAACAAGAAGAATTTTATCGTGATTTCCTTAGCAATTATGTGAAGAATGCGAACGGGTACAGAACTTATCGAACAGAAGAAGGTGTTGTACTCGACCTTGCAAGAGATGTTGTTGATGTAAATGGTAATCCCAAACTTATCGATATGACAGGACTTCAAGGGGTCGATTACGATACAGCTAGTTTTGATGTCTTAAAAGAAAAATTTAATTTATGGATAGATCAAACTGAAGGTAAACCAATGGCCTTTATGAAACCAAATATTCGAAGAAAAATATTCAAAGGTGAAATGCCTGGACAGACAGGTGCCATGCCAAAATCTTATCAATCTTGGGTTGCTCACTTTGGACCTGCACAAAAGCATATAGACGCTGCTCACGGGCATGGAGGAGGTAGTGGTGGTTGGGAAATCAATTTTAGGCCAATGGAAACCTATGGTGAGTTTGAAGAACAAGTTGCTTGGTTTAGGAAATCACTTAAAAATGCTGGAAAATTATTTCAAGCACCAGGTCACCAAAGAATGGTTTTTAGAAAACATCCACAATTAAAAAAGAAAAAATTATCAGAACTTTATCGCGCTATTCAAGCTCTTATTGTTGTGGATGGTATTCGCGGAGGAACAGGTATTGAAACAGCTAGTTATAAAGATGTTCAAACTGACAGGACGCTTAAGTCTTTATCTTCTTATAGAGGTGTTATTAGACTAGAGGGCGACAGGTTTGCTCCAAATACGATGGCAATAGAGTTTAGAGCGGGAACAAAAGATTTGCGATTGGCCAGATTTTATCAAACAGCTTTAGCCGCTAGAGTTGCCTCAAATGATTTTGGTCCCATGGCCGATATCGATGCTTATAAATTATTTGATGATGAATGGGTAGAAGCAGAAGATTTAGTAAGAAGGTTTGGAGTTTCTGAAGAAATTGCTGAAAAAGCAATTAATAACCTATCAGGAATTACAGACCAATTTATTCTTCCTTTTTGGCATTGGGAAAGTGAAGGATTACCATTTTTAAGTAGTGAAAAAAAGAAACTAATTAGTGGAATGACAAAAGGATTTATTGAGCAAGTTGGAGCTCTAAGCGGAAATGATGATGTGGTTAAAAGCAGTTCTCGTAATATAATGAAAGAATGGGTTCGAGCTACCAATATTAGTGAAGAACTTTCTACTTATATACGTCCTAAAAGAGCTGCGTCACTTACTGAGGATTTATTATTTTTCAGCCCTGATACAAATGCTCTAAATAGAGGTGTTAAGAGACTCGTAACAGAAATGTTAGGAACAGCTTCTGTTGATGGAATGGATGAAGATATTGAAAGAAAAATATTAGAGTTTTCTTTAAACTCTCCAAATCTAGGAAAAGAAACGGTTGCCTCAACTTTATCATCTGATGGTCATTCAGTAACGGCCCTTGATGTAAAAAAAGTTTTTGATGCTCATGAACTTCAAAATGTAGCAAAGAGAACAGCAAAATCACAAGCAATTGTATCTGATTCTCTAGGATCTGCGGCAGCTGGAGCTGTTAATGTGAATACAATTGATCTTGGAATTGAATATTCTGGTCGAATGCCTTTACGAATTAGAGCAGATTTTACACCTGATAAACTTGCAGATAATAAAAAAGCTTGGTTAACAACTTATTCAGATTTAACTCAAGATGAAAGAGTGAATTTTATTAAAAAAGTTGCTAATGATTTAAAAGATGAGCTAGGTGGTTCCGGAGACCCAGTTCGTGTTGAAGAAAATGGGCATGGGCATGGACTTGATATTTCTTGGGAAATTAGAGATTCACAACAAAGAAAGTGGATTGTTGAATGGGACGGTGTTGGTCGATCTTACACTGATACCGGAGAAGTTATCTCCAATTCTATGAGAGGTGGCTCTATTGAGCTAGTAACACCGAAATTCACACCACAAGCAGATGAAATGAAATCAGTGTTTAAGGTTTTTGATCAAAATAATGTTTTACCAAGATTATCTTCAGGTGGTGGGCATATTAATATTGACTTAGCTGCCTTCGATGGAAAACCTAAGCAATTAGCACGATTCATGTCTATCTTTCATGAAAATAGAAATGTAATAGGACTCATGTTTCAAAGAATAAATAGATTAAGAAATGCAGAAGCAATAGACATTTCAGATAACCTTAGTAGTAAATTAAAAAACTTCAACGGGTCCGAAGAAGATCTTAAAAAGCTTCTCTATAACGAACAATATTTCAATACAAGATTTGGAAGAAAGTCTCGCTATATACAATTAGACCTCTCTGCATATTTTCAAGATGTAATTCCTAAAGAATTTGTGACGGAGGATTTTGATATTGGGAATCCTACAGTAGAATGGCGTCGACAATTTAGAGTGGATCCACGAATAAGAAAAGCAGAATTTAGAATGATGAATGCCCCTAGGGATCCTGCTGAATCAGCTCTTCAGATTAGACTAGTAAAAGCTATGTTAAATAAGGCGTTAAATGAAGACGATGAGCTTTCAGGAGTCGTGCAAAAGGTTGACTACGAAGGTTACCTTTCAAATCCAGGTAAAGCATATGATGATCTAGCGAAAATGTGCGATGATCTTCATTTAGATATTTCAGACTTTAGACCAGCAGTAGCAGAAGGGCTCAGTGAAACTGACATTTATACCCGTTCAATTTTTTATGAAACCTTAGATGAAAAGATGGCAATGTTTAAACATCAGTTAGGTTGGGGCGAAGCAGTTTCACCAAGGTCCACTCCAATTGGCTCAGATGGAAGACATTGGGTTGCAGGAACAGCAGATAATTTGAACACAATGGATAATAGTCATCGTATTTCTGCTGCTACTGAGGCGATGCGGCAAAGGGCGGCAATTGAGCCAGATAGAATCTTTCCAGCCCGTTTTAAACGTACAGACTCCTGTATTGATGCCATTTCACCATTTATTCAATAATATTTTTATTAATTTGTTTATTAAGGAGTCCTTCTAGGAAGGGACTCTTTTTTATTGCTTGAGCTCTTTAAAATACAGATAGTTACTTCATTTATATTTACGCGTCAAACCTAGTAAATCCATCTAAAAATAGACAATATATTCGACACAAAAATCTTCAATAAGGATCAATATCTCAGTGAACATATTCACTTTATTTATAGTATTTTCTTTTATTTTAAACGTACATGCTGAGAATCTACAGAGGTTCCTTGGATTGAATTAGATCCAGAAGAAAAGCTAAACTTAATATTAAATAAAAAATATCCTGCTCAATCAGAAATTGAGGAAGTCATCTGGTATCAAACATCTGTGAAGAAACAAGGCAAACGTGGGACTTGCTCTATCTTTACAACTGTTGCTCTAGTTGAATCCCACCTTAAAAGAAAGTCCTTACTCAATGGAATGAATAGTAACAACTATGAAGAATTTAATTATTCTGAGGAATGGCTTGAATATTTGGCCATGAGAAATAAGACTGAATATTTTAAAAGCTGACAAATAGATTTTTACATATAATATAAAGAAATGAAAAAATATCAAATAAAATTAATGAGTTATTTTTTTATAGTCCTCTTAACTAACTGCTCGTTATTTCAAAATAGGAATCATCAATACTCAGAAAAACTTTCTCGAATTTTTCAAGCAGGTATAAATATGGGAGATGCCAGTTCTTTTTATAATGAATTTGATGACCAGCTTAGACGTAAATTACCACCCCCCGCGCTTCAAGCATTTTTAGCAAAAGTAAAATCTTTTTGTGGCCGAATTAATACAATGGGTGAAGTTACGTTAGAAAAAGATGGGGGAGTTTTTTATCCCCGATTTTCATCCGGTAATTGCTTGATCAAATATACTCACGATGTAAATTTAAAAATTTCTAACTTTATAATTAAACCCTATAAGGTCAAAATCCCTACATTCATCCAAAATAAAGACCATACATTTACAAAACGAGTAAAAGATATTTCGGACTATTATTTTAAGCATACTAAGCTTGTAGGCATGGCAATCGGAATAATTGAAAAAGGAAAATTGTCCTATATTTATAAAGGTCATCAGCACTTTTCTAAAAAAACTCCAATAAATGAAAACTCAATTTTTGAAATAGGCTCAATATCAAAAACTTTTACCGCAGTTATGCTAGCAGATGCAATTCTTAATAATAAGATTTCAGCTAACACCAAAATAAAAACCCTTTTACCCATACTTAAAAGAACACCTGTTCAAAATATTTCGTTAAGCTCATTATCTTTGCATGTTTCTGGTCTACCAAAACTGCCAGATGATCTTCCTCATAATTCAGACCCATATGGTCTTTATGATGAGAAGCAATTAATCAATTTTTTTAAAAAATCTAAATATAGCTTGAAAATTACAAAACAAAATAAAGTTAAATACTCAAATCTAGGTGTAGCATTATTGGGAGTAGGATTAGAAAAAATCTACAACAAAACATACGAGGAAATCTTACAAGAAAATATCGCGATGAAAGGAGAGCTAGTAGCTTCAACATCCGATATTGATCTTTGTAATAGAAAAGCTCTCGCTTTTGGTCATGCTAATGAAGTAATTGTACCTCATTGGACCTTTAAAGCATTTAAAGCTACTGGTGGGATTTACTCTAATATTGTAGATATGACACATTTTCTTAAAAACTTATTTACTAAAACTGGCTTACTTAATAAACATTTATCAATAATGCTTCAATATAAAGAAAAAGACACTAATCAAAGTACTGCTCACTTAGGTATATTTTCAAAAAAAGATTTGGAACAAGAGTTTTATTGGCACAATGGAGGAACTGGCGGTTTTTCAAGCTTTTATGCCTATGACCCAAAAGGTGAATTTGGAATAGTTATCTTGAATAATGCATACGATTCGCCGATTACTGAATTAGGCATGAAAATCATGACAGGCCGCTAGAAAGACCGTATGTTCGGCGCCTAGCACCTCTTTCCCAATATAATTTTTCTTGAGAAGCTTACTCCAAATCAAAAAGGAGTTTGATATGTTCGATCTAATTAAATTAAAAAAAGATTTCAGAAAAATTCAGAAAAACAAAATGGGAAAA
>JABGXW010000115.1 GCA_018675575.1 Bacteriovoracaceae bacterium
TAGGGATATCTGTGTACGGTGAATTAGAACATTATTTTAGCTGTCCTTACTGCGGGGAACAAGTTTCTATGTTGATTGAGGTCTATAGTGGAAATCAAAGCTACATAGAAGATTGCGAAGTTTGCTGCAAAGGCAAAAATGATATTGGGAAAGAGGTGCTAGGCGCCGAACATACGTTATTTTTAAAATTTTTATAGAGAATTGCTGATTTAAAATGATGCTTTTTAAAAAATAGTTGTAATATACTGAAAACACATAAGAATATGTGTAAAAAGTATAGAGCAATGTACTTTTTTATGTATTTAGTGTAATATAATGCTTGAAATGGAGTTCACTGTGCCCGATACGTTTAAAGATTATGCTGATGAAGAAATAGTAATGAGTGATGAAACTTGGGATGAACATATAAGCCAAAAGCACCCTGAAATAACAAAAGAGCAAATAAGGGATGTTTTAGCTAATCCAGACAAGGTTTGCATTAGTCAGCGTAAAGAAAAGTTAAATCATAGACAATATCATCAAGGGCCATGGAAAAACCCTGAAGGTAAGGATCGTTTTTGGAAGGTCGTAGTTAAGGTTTGTGATGATGGAAACTGGATATCAACGGCCATGACAACGAGTAGGATTAATTGTGGAGAGGTTTTATTTCCAATTGAAAAAGAAGAAGGTGAAAAATGAAAATTTACTATGATAAAAAAACAGATTTTATGGCCATAACTTTCGAGTCTGAAATCGAGACTTACGCCGATGAATGCGAAGGGGGATACGATATTGTAAAGGCCGAAGATGATGACAGGGTAGTGGGTTACAACCTTTACAATGCGAGAACATCAATTATTGAGTTTTCCGAAGTAACTTCTAAAGTTAAGTTTGCTATGTTTATGAAGATGTATAGAAAACGAAAGGGCCTCACTCAAGAAGATCTCTTCGAACAGTCTCATTTACCTTTGGCTACAATTAAAAGTTTAGAGAGTGGCAATACCTCTGCCGGAATTGAGTCTATAACCAAAGTTAAAGCAATACTTCAAGAGATTGATATGAATGCAGTCACTTCTAATGTTAAAAAAGTTGGCTAGTGAATTCAACACATTAAGGATAGTTATGCACTCTTTTGAAAACATCACAAAAAAATTAGCATGGAGAAACTACAGAGAAATATCTGCTATAGCTGCTGTTATCATAGTAGGCTTAACTTATTCAGACCTTATAAGTTTAAAGCCTCTAATCTTTTTTACTCTTATCCCTTTTAGTGTACTCATTGCAAATCAGTACCGATTATATAAAATTAAAAAAATGGTTTTAACTGAAAAAGAGAGACAACTCTTTATTGATAAAGAATCAAAATTACTAAAAAAGGCATGGGCATGGTATGTATTGCCAATTACGGGACCTTTTATAATTGATATTTTATTTTTTAAAAATGAAATAATAAATATTTTTTCTCTTTCTATATTTATCATCATTTCAATCTTTATAGCGAGGTTAAATTTTTATGCCGCAACAAAACTACAGACTGATTATTCATAATATTTCTAAAACCCGACCCAGGGACACCGGAAAAATCCCATTAGCGATAATAGAAGTTATACCGTAGGTAGGATTTACCGACGTTATGAATCACTGGAATAATGAGCAATTACTGTTTTATATAACGATTATATTCGTCCTGAATATCATTTAGCACTTCCTGATCTTTAAAAAAAGAAACACTGGCATTGATGTCATTTGGTCTATATCCATCTTTAATTTTATTAAATATGTGATCTATGACTGCCATCTTCATGAGCTTTTCACTTTCAGGATGTAATCTTTCGATAATGGATAGTATATTTTTTGCCAATATTTCTGACTTGAGTTCGGCAACTAGTGTTTTCGTCAAAATGACAGTTCTTGAGTTTTCAATAAAATTAGAATTTCTGATTATGGCAATTTGTAATGCTCTTTGGTTTTGTTTTTGAATTTCTAGACAATTCGATTTACTTTTCACTTCTTTAAATTTTTGATTACAGTAATCAACAGTTAGAAAATATGTATCTTTATTTAGTATTTTTTCAAGTAAATCACCACATTTTGCTTTGCTTTTAAGATTGTTATTTTGTAAATCTAAACAATAATGGTCCGAAATAACTTTGGAAGAATGTACCTTTTTAACAGAACTACTGCTTTGATTTTTAATGCTTTGTTCATTAAACTTCTGTGATATTGGAAGGGAGTATGGGTTTACGGCCCCCTTCTTCTGAGTATGAGGGTTTGGTAATAATAAAAACAAACTAACGCCTACGGCACTGAGTAATGCGAACATTATTAGCTTGTGTTTATTATTCACATATTGCTCGATATAGTTACTCTGAAATTCTCTTAAACCATCAAATAACAATAAGTCTTAATATTACTGGTATAGGCCTTTTCTTTTCGCTCTATATCCCCTCTCGCAATCAGAGACTTAATCGAAGGATCAATAAACCTAGATGAAACTCTGTATGTTTTAATAAACATTGATCTTGTAATGACCGGAGTTTCAATATTTTGATTTAAGACTTCACTTCTAATAGCGCTAATAATTTTTTTCTCATTAGCAGAATAATCACCTGTGACTTGGCTTAAAGCAAGTTCAGCTTTAACTCGATCCAGCTCTTTTTTAAGGGCTAGAATATCTTCAGAGTCGGAGCTCGGGCGCTCTGCTTTGAGAGATTCCTTTTTAACTTTTTCTTTTTTAGCAGGAGTTTTTTCTGAAGCTTTTGCAGCTTCTGTTGGAATTTCTTCTTTTTGAGTTTCCAATATAACCTCTGATTTTTTTTCAGAGATAGTTTTTAATGCCTCACTTACAACTTCCGGTGCCGGTGCTTTTTCAATCTCTACTTCATTTCGGGGTTGTTTTCTTACGAACATTATTGAAGAACCTCATGATCTTGTAACTCCCCTATTGGAGCAACTATTTCGACAAGTTCATCAATGGCCGCTCTTACATCAGCAGAACATTTTCCATCAAAGATACTTTTTCCGTCATTTATATTATTAACAACGTCTGCCCTTTCTGGAACTTTTATCGGCAACATGTCTGGTCCAAATTCTTCAATAAGATATTCCCAAGAATTTTTTACAGATGTTCTTTTTTGATTATGTGCTCTGCTTAGAAAAACTTTAATCTCTGGAAGCCTTTGTTCAAAGTTCTTACAGCTTTCATGAATATCTTCTTTTGTAAGGATCGCCCCCTCAATTCCAAAGGCACTAGCGTCAGTTGGAAGTAAACAAATATCAGAAGTTATGTAAGCACTTTCTGAAAGTCTTGAAAAAGTTGGCGGTAAATCAAATAAAATTGTGGTAAATCCCATTCCCTCAAGGTCTTTTAATTTTTCTTTTAAAAGATTTTTAGGATTATCACTCATGACAATTCGGTCTACCCTTCTCATGATTCCTTTAGCTGGAATTAAGTAAACTCCATCAAATCGTGTAGGGATAACACAATCTTTTAGAGAGAGATCTTCATTTTTATAAATCTCTAATGCGGTCTTGGCCTGACTGTAGTCATAGTCTTCTTGCATAAGAAATGTTGTGGCGTTACTTTCTGGATCAAGATCCCAAACTAAGACCTTAGCTCCTTTTTGAGCTGCTCTAATGGCAACATTAATGGTAATGGTTGTTCCCCCTACCCCACCTTTTTGTGATTTAATCACACAAGTTTTAGGATTAATTTCTTTATCACGCATCTTTAGAAGCTTTGACATTGTGTTTGAAGGAATTTTTATTTGTCCGTTACTCCCTTCTTTTCTTTCGAAATTCAGGTCGTCATTAGAATTGAGGATTTGTTTGACTCTGTGTGATGTGATGTCAAGAATATCCCCTGCGACTTTGGTGCTAATCATCTATCTCTCCTTGATTTTCAGCTTATACATAAATTTTGGCCTAAACTGTAAATTAACACAAGCTTTAAAAACAATTAATTTACACAAGGCCCAATAATAAATTTTTCTATCAGACATTTTAATTAACCCAGTTCACTATTTAAACTAGGTTCACTATTTAAACTAGGTTCACTATTTAAACTAGGTTCACTATTTAAACTAGGTTCACTATTTAAGCTAGGTTCACTAATTAAACTAGGTTCACTAATTAAACTAGGTTCACTAGTTAAACTAGGTTCACTAGTTAAACTAGGTTCACTAATTAAACTAGGTTCA
>JABGXW010000116.1 GCA_018675575.1 Bacteriovoracaceae bacterium
CTATAAGCAAGAATATATCTTGAATAATTATCTATAACAACTTGGAGATAAAATTTTTTATTAATTCCAACTTTAATTTCTGTTACATCAATATGCCATAATTGATTTGGATGATACTTAGTTATTCCTACCATATATTGATTTCTCTTAGCCTCTGAAGTCTTTGGACGCTTTAGTTTATATAGAGATGCATACTTTCTCCATGTGCTTGGGGAACAATGTAGCAAATTTGATTTTCTTGCATAGCTTACTAATGCGTGAAGTGGGAAATGAAAATATTGAGGACTAGTATATAATTCAGTTAATGTATTAAATTCACTTTTTGTGAGGGATCTTGGATGAACTTGATAATATCCTTCGAGGGGAGGAATTCTTTTGCGAGAGTCATATAATTCTTTTCTCCATCTCTTGTATCTTGAAATAGATAAGTCTATTTCTTTCAAAGTATTATAAACCCCTGTCCGACCTTTATTTTCTTGTATGTATTTTACAATCTCCTCTCGACATAACCTTGAATTGATACTCTTTGCTGAAGGAGATATTTCCATTTTTTTATAAACATGCCGTTGTACCTTTGTAAGTCAGGAGTTGATACTTCTAGTAGCGACAAAGAAAATACTGTTAACATTTATCATCCAAACCTTACAGACAAACAACTTTTTAACCTGCTTTAAACTATAGTCTCTCTGAACAATATTTTCGGAGAGACTTGTTCTTTTTTTGCCATATTTTTTACAATCCTAATCTAATCAGTAACTTTTAAAGAAATAAAAAACTTAATTGATACTTAGTCTTTTACTAAATGTTTCATTGTTTTTTTATCATTTATCATCCAAATATCGATATTGGGATCATCATCAATATTTCCTGCTGCAAAAACCTTAAATGATTTGGGGTTCTTTGTACATTTCGTCATAGCATCAAAAAACTTTCGAATCCTTTTTAAACTATTCTTTGAACGACTACTTAAATTCTTAGGAACGAGTATATAATTTTTACCTTCTGCACAGCCTTTCGCAAAACCTAATACATAATTGCGAATTTTTCCTTTTAAAGTTTTTTTAAATTTGTCCATAGTGAAAAAATAGGAATCATGATCGGTAATATGAACAAGTTGTTCTGTGTAAAAGGTGGCCAACAAAAGTTTCGCCTCAGAAGTTCTGGTCCTTTTAGCATAAAACTGCTTAGGGTTTAATACTTCTTCGCAAGTTGAGAGTTTCATGAAACTTTTTTCTGAACATAATAACTTCATTTGTTTAGCAACACAGCTCATGAAAAATTTTTGAGTAACAGGTTTATTTCGTTTACAGTTGCTATTATAATATTCTTTGAGTTTTTTGTTAGCAGTTTTATCTTTTATTAAACCCTTTTGATCAAACAACATCATGATCTTTTTATGAGGGATATTTTGAGCCTGCACTTGTTCAACTAGTTGAAGTTGAATTAAAAATAAGATGGTAATGGTTAGTAATCTATCGATTTTCATTATTTTACTCCATGGGTTTTTATCATGTAAAAGATATATAGAAAGATTAAGATAAGTGTACTTAATAATATGAAAACTCTTCTCTTGAGAATCATTGGATGAACGTCATTTATAATTTCACAATCTGAATGGGAGTTAATTAATTTAATAAAAGTCTTCTCGTCTTTTTCAGTAAACAAATCACGATTTATATTTATTTTTTGTTCATTTTTTAAAGTAAAGATATACTTGTTAATGTGACTTGTGTTATCTCTGGTCGCTGGGTGATAAATAGTCATAGTTTTTAAATCAATCCATTTAAGGCAAATGGGTCTATACTTTTTTTCTTTTACGTCTCTCCCTAGAAACTTTTCTCCAGGCTGACCTCGGCCTATAAATATAGCTTCTAATGGATTAAAGCTTGTCCTTGAATCGAGAATAGGTGAAAATATGATAGATTCTTTATTCGATTTTATATCTTGGCGATGATATAAGGAGCATATTTTATCTAAATCCTTAACGAAAGCCTTGTACCTATTTCTACTTTTTTGAAAAAATACAATTCCGATAAAAAAAGATAAAAATAACACAATTAAATTATTATTTTGGAATTTGGCTCCAAAATTAGAAAAAAGTATTTGAATAATAAACATAGAAAGAAAACAAACAATTACACCTATAAAGACACACGCCATAAAACACAGGAGTCTTTCTTTTTTGAAAGCTTGACCCTTTAGTAAATCTAAATTTAAGAGAGACTGATTATTAATAACGACACCTCATTTACGATTAATGCCTATCTCAAATAGCCATATAAAGTTACTTCGGGGGTTCTCGAACACGAGACCAGCAATAATACTAGGAATAAGGTTATTAGGCATGATTTCATAGTTAATATCTATCAGAGATAGGTGATTTTAGCTTGTTTTTGGTAAAGGTTATAGGGTTAGCAACTTCCTTTGCAGGTGTAAAGATTTCAAGCTTATTCTATGATTCAACATACTTTGATATATAGTCCATTCAAGTTTATTTTGGAGAAATTATGAAAATACTCATTCTTTTTATGTTGGTTATGACTAATGCTTATGCAGGAGACATGTATTTAACTTGTGAAGACAAAGATGGGGATAGATTTTATAGTGATTACATAATGGATGGACCTGCAGAAGTTAGTTTTTCTGACGAAAATATGTGGGGAACTAATTATAGTTATGAAGTTTTGGCCACAATGGGTGAAACTAATAAGTATATCATTTCAAAAACGCTTAAGCCTAATACTTATAATAGAAAAGCTACTAGCTACACAGTTATTACTAATTCTTGGTCTGATGAAGTTAGAGTTAGTGAAAATATTAGTTGTGCGCTTCGGGATTAGTTCCTTAATTTAGCAAAATTTAAGTTAGTTTCAAATTTTCTAAGAACCTTAATCTTAATTAAAAGGTTGCCTTCCTTTCTTTTTGGACTCAGTTATGCGATCGCTGCGCTCACCATGAGATACATGACATCGTGTGAGTAAATATTTTGCTTTGGCCCCCAATTGAGTAGACACTTTAGTTAGTTTTCCGAAATTCTATCGGACTCATCATTTTTAAAGCTGAGTGGGGTGCTATGTTGTTATAATCAGCAAACCATTCTGGCAACATTTTTAAAACTGTTTTTGCATCCTTACAATCTGCCATATAGGCATAATCTCTTTTGATTGTATGAACAAATGATTCTGCCATTCCATTCGAAGAAGGACTGTAAGGTGCTGTGTAACAAGTTAGAAGACCTAATTCATTTGCTGCTTTACGAGTGATACTTGCTCTGTAAATTGTTCCTCTGTCAGTTAGCCATTGAATTTTATGTGGTGTTTTAACATCCTCAAATCGTTTTAAAACTGATTCTTCCATTAATTCACGTATATCTTCAGCGATTAAATTTCTATCTCTAGCAACAAAATGTATGGCCTCACGATCTTTGCAATCTAGACTAAAAGCTACATAAACTTTCTCTCCATTAAAGCACTGCAGTTCAAATCCATCTGAGCACCATCTCGTATTTGAATGTAAAGTCATGACTTTTCCAGTTCCTGGGTGCTTTTTTCTTTTTGGATATTTTAAAAGAAGAAGATCATTCATTTCCATAATTCTATAAATTCTTTTTCTATTAACTCTAGCTAAACCATCAGAAACTCTCTTTCTATTAAGCATTGCTGTAATTCGTTTATAGCCGTAGGTTGGACGTTTTTCTTTAAGCTCTCTTACTTCCTTTAAAATTTCTTTATCATCACATTTCTTATATCTTTTCATATTTGATCCCTTTGATTTTTTATAAAATGCAGCTCTGGACACCAGCAAATTAGCGCAGATCCTTTGAACTTTAAATCTTTTCAAATTTCCAAGTTTCTTAGCTATTTGGACTTTGGTTTCTTGGGACTTTTTTTAAAAAGTTCAATGGCCTCTTCTAAAATATCTTTATCTAAAGAGAGGTCACCGACAATTTTTTTCAATCTTTTAATTTCAGATTTTTGCTTTTCAACTTGAGCAATTAGATCTGCTTGAGAATGGTTCATCTTGGGGTCTTTGTCTGACATTTGTCTTTTCCACTGTGCAAGGGTTACTGGATGTATACCATGCTTCTTTGAAATTTCGATCATGGATGCTTTTTTTTCAAAGTAATCCGTCAAAATCATGCATTTCTGTTCCATGCTGAACTGTCGTCTTTTCGAGGTCTTAGCTGTTTTCATTACTTCTCCCTTAGGTTTGGAAAAGTGTCTACTCGAATTGGGGGTTACAAACA
>JABGXW010000010.1 GCA_018675575.1 Bacteriovoracaceae bacterium
AGTAAGTGAACTTTTTGTTAGCTTTAAAATCTCGAATTATTTCAATCAGCATGGGGTCTCTTTAGCCAAGCCCTTATTTGTGAGTCTCCATACATCATCACATAAGATAGCGAGGTTTCTATTATGCGTAACGAGCACAAGCCCCGTCTGCTCTTCTTTTGCTAAATTAAAAATTAGCTCTATAATAGATTCACCCGTTTTATTATCAAGACTTCCGCTCGGCTCATCTGCTAGCAATAAATCAGGCTTAATAATAAGAGCTCTGGCGATTGCGACCCTTTGCTTTTCACCTCCACTTAATTGGGCAGGTAAATGATCTAGTCGACAGGATAGTCCTACACGTTCTAAAAATTCTTTTGCTATATTTTTATCTACGCCACTTCCTTGGATTTCCAAGGGGAGGTAGACATTCTCTAAAACAGTTAAATGTGAAATTAAATGAAACTGTTGGAAGATAATTCCAATCTTACCATTGCGAAGACCTGTTAGTTCATCCTCGTCCATAGTTGAAAAAGGTTTTCCACTAAAAACAATCTGCCCCTCATTAGGTCGATCAAGTCCTGCGAGTAATGAAAGCAAAGTAGATTTTCCAGATCCCGACTGTCCTATGACCGAAGCAGTCTTCCCTTTTTCCAATTCAAAACTTAATTTATTGAAAACATTTATATGATTCTCACCCTGTATAAATGTTTTTGAAATTTTATCTACTCTTAGAAGGTTCATAATAATGGCTCAAGATATTTAATAACTGTTGATTTTAATATTTTATGTCCCTTCTCATTTGGGTGTATTCCGTCAGCAAGATTTAAATCCTTTTGCCCCGCGACACCTTCTAATATGAATGGAATCATATTAATATTATGTTTTTTCGTTAACTCTATAAACATATTTTTAAAGTTCTTTGTATATTCGGGTCCATAATTTGGAGGGAGCATCATACCGGCAAGCAGAACTCGCATCTTATTTTTTAGAGCAAGTAAGATAATATCATCCAAGTTTTTTCTGGAGACATCAAGCTTTACTCCTCTTAAACCATCATTAGCACCAAGCTCTAAAAAGAGTATATCTGGCTTGGCCTTAAGAAACCACTTTAGTCTTTTCAATCCAGAGGAAGTTGTAGACCCACTAACTGATCCATTTAAAATCTTAATACTTTTACCTTTTTCTTTCAATTCACTTTCAATTAATGAAACATATCCATTTTCCTGTGCAACTCCATAACCTTCTGTTAAAGAATCTCCTATAAATAAAATTGTCGTTTGTTTTTCACGAGTATTTTCTATGGACCAGGCCAAAGCTGGTAATACGAACATTAAGAATATTAAGAGAGTCTTTTTCATATGACGAGTATACTCTTAGAGTTTAAAAATGGGTAATTTTGTACATCTCTAAGACTCTTAAAAACTAACATATTACCTAAAACTGACAAACATTTTTCTTTAGCTCCGCGAAATATGAGTCAGGAATCTTTGTTCCAAAGTTTATAGAGCACATTAAATTGGAGTCCTCTCTCCCTAATTCATAATAAATAATACTATCGGAATCTCGATCAAAGTATTCGATATAGCAATCATTAAATCCAAGTACATGGCCTACTTCATGGGCCAATGTTTTAGAAAGAGTAAATTTTGTTATTTTTGAATTAAGAGAGATTGTTTTGGATTTATTTACATCCACATGAGAGATTATTCCTTTTTTAAAAATGACCCTGAAAGTATTTTTTGTATCAAGCGGAACTTCCTTTATTTCTAATTTAAAGTTTTTATTTGACCACATATTCTCTACAAATTGTTTTGTTAATTTTATACCTCCAAGAAATCGGAATCTATCTTTTGGATTAAATCCTAATGGTAATGTCATTATCGTCACTCCATCTTCTTCACGACATGAAAGCGTACTATGTTTTGATCTTATTTTAAAGAGTACATCGTATTTTTTCTTTTTAAATATATCCAAATAAGTACTATACAACTTGTTTAACTGATTCTTCTTTGAAAAAGTAAAAAAATAAGATTCGCAAGCTCCCTTCCGTTCAACTGCTTTACATATCTTGATAAAATCACTATGAATCTTTTCTTTTTGATCTTGATTCTGTCTATTATAATATTTTAATCTATGTTCAAGGCAACCAACTCTTTGATAGTCTCCACACGAGTTCTCCTTAAGCTCTAAGTATGTTCTGACATCGGCATCTGCATTCATTGACAATTGATTTAGTTTACATTGAAAGTTTTGAAATCTCGCAGCAAAAACAGCCTGTTTTCTTAAATCAATGATGAGGTTCTCAATTGTCCTCTGATCTACAGAGCTTACAAATTGATATTGAAATGTTCTTTTAGAAAAGTCTAACAAATCAAGGTATGATTCTACAGTTAAGATTTGACTAAAACGAAATTTAATTGTTTTCAATTGCCTCTTTAACTCTTTTAATGAAAGGGCCAAGGGATGCTTCGGGCTAAGGTCTAATCTTTCATCTCGACTAGAGTTTAAAGACAAAAATCGATCAGGATAAATTGCTCCATAATCGAGAACTAACTTATTTATCTGATCATCGAGCCCGTAAAATTCTTCAAATATTTTTTTCTGTTCTGCAGAACTACTTCGCTCACAAAGAACCAAGTTCCGTGCCACGGAGAGACTCGTTTTAGGTATAGCATTGGACTTATCCGCCAATTGATTACCACAAGCAATCAGCTGCGCGATCAATAAAAGATATATAAAATGTCTAAATTTTAGACAGCTGCGCATACATCATCCCAAGACCATGGCCTATCCATGGTCAAAATACATTTAAAGAGAAGTTATCTCCTATAGGATCTGTTAGTTGCAATGGGGGTGCCAGAATTAGTACCATCGACTATTACATACTTGGGATGCCAGATTTATGTTTATTAATATTTTTTTTGTGCTTTTTATAATCTATATGGCCACGACATATAAGTGGATATTCTTTCTTATATTTACATGAATTATCGAGAATATCTTTATGCTTAAATTTCAGTTTTTTATGGCCATTTATATCTCCACGAAGTAGCCGAGAAGAAAGCATAATCACGTTATTAACCTCTTTTAAAAGATGCTCGCATTCAAGGTTTGCAACCTCAAACATTTTTTTCACGTCAGTATTCTTCTTAAAGAAAAAACTCTCAAAATCATAGAAAAACTTCCCTCCATAAACATTGATCATTCTAGCTAGTTTTACAATCAGTAGTGATTCTTTTGCGGCTAAAACTTGTTTTAATGATGGAATTTTTTCTTTTTTCCTCTTGGTCACTTTTAATAAGTCGAGATTCAACTCGAGTCGAAACAAGTTGAACTTACTCATCTTAGATATTTCTTTAAGATCCCATGTTGGTGAAATAATTTTTGATCCTAAAACAACTGATCTAAGGTCTAACTTATCGATAGTGACACCAAGTTTTTGAATTTTCCTTACTGTCTTTTTTGAATTCTTTTTGAAAAAGAAAAACTCTTTTTCATTTCGATCTACGTAAGAATAGTATTCAGCTATATATTTCTTCTTTGCTTTTACTTTAGTCAGGGCCTTTCCATCTTTATTTAATCGATAATAACTATCAGCAATTGGCTTAAAATTCACACAGCTATTAGCTTTTACAGATTTAAATAGTTCTTTTTCGAGAAGGTATTTAAATGATTGTCTATATTCATAATAAAGGTTGCTTGATTTTGATGCATTGGTAATCGGCACCAAAAGGAGCCATATCAGTGCTAACGGAAAATACTTCTTCATATTAAAATCCTTAACTTATTTAAATTACTTATGATTATTTATATAGCCTATATCTAATGAAAACATAAGAAAATGGCCAATTTAAATTTTTGCACCATTTAACTATTTAGAAAAGCAGTACTTGGCCCTTAAAAAATTAAAAAAAGCTCCATTCGGAGCCTTTTTTAATGTGGACATAAATGTCGATCATATTGATATTCGTTATTTATGCTGCTTTTTTCAATTCTTCATACTCATGCTCACATACAAAATCTTCCCATGCCTCACTAGGTTCAAGTATAGTTAAATTCGCTCTTCCTTTATGGACTTTGGATTGTCTCTTCTCCTTATGTTTATTAACCTGCTTAAATAATTTATCGACGACAATATCTAATGTCTTATACAGGTTTTCTGAGTGGGCAATAGCATGGTGATGTAAGCTTGATCCTGCTACCGCTAGTTCTGCATAATGTTGACCTCCTTTCACATAGCAAGTCCATTTAATAGACGAGCCCGACTCAAATAATTTTTCCAGTTTTTCACTTTTCTCCTCAATTCGTTGATCTAAAGCCTCGGTATGTTCCAGGTGTAAAAATGTTATCGTTACTTTCATAAAGATATATCTCCTATAGAGAAGTTGAAGACTTTTTAAAGTCCTTTGTTTATTTTACCTTACGCTTGGATGATGATAGAATTCCAAGTACTTCGCGGTACTTCGCCACGGTCCTACGGGCAACTTTTACATCATCTCGACTCAATAAATCGGCAATTTTCTGATCTGAGAGTGGTTTCTTAGGATTCTCATTTGCCAATAATTCTTTGATTTTCAGCTTGAGAACCTCACTTGAAATGTCGACTCCGCCAGCTTTTCCACCTATTCCTGTATTGAAGAAATACTTCAGTTCGAAAAGACCAATGGGAGTATGCATATATTTATTGTTCGTAACTCTAGAAACTGTTGATTCATGCATCCCAATTTCATTAGCAATATTTTTAAGAACCATAGGTTTAAGAAACTTAGGGCCTTTTTTGAAAAAGTCTTGTTGTTGTCTCACAATAGCAATGGAAACTTTTTGTATTGTTCTTTGTCTATTTTGAATTGACTTAATAAGCCACATTGCTGATCTGAGTTTTTCTATTACATATTCTTTGGCTTCAAAATTTGCACCTTGTTTAAGCATTTCTTGGTATAGTTTAGATATTCTAAGACGTGGAACTCCATCATCATTCACCTGGACAACAAACTCTCCCCCCACTTCTTTTACGTAAATATCAGGTACTACATAATGAGTATCTTGACTTGCTACTAATCGCCCAGGTTTGGGATGAAAGTTATGCAGCAACAACGCCGTGTCTTTTATGTTATCAACCGAAACACCTGTCGCTTTTGCGATTGCCTCGAAGTCTTTTCTCTGTAAGTCTTCTAAGTGATCACAAATAATCCGTTCAAGTAGAGGAGATCTTTCTTCTGCCACCTTAGCCTGTATTAAAAGGCAATCCACAAGGGACGACGATCCACATCCGACAGGATCTAGTCTTTGAACTTTATCTAGTATTTCTACTGCTTCTTCACGTGAAAGTTTTGAGTTTGCTACAAGGTCTTCGAAGTCACCATCAAGATATCCATCATCGTTGATATTGTGAATAATTGCTTCCGCTAATTTCCACTGTTCTTCTGCTAAACTCTCCATTCTAAGTTGCCATTCTAAATGTTCGGCAAGTGTTTGCCCTTTAGAAACTATATTTTCATAGTTTGGCAATTCATCTAAGTCTTGAGTGGCCATTGATGGCGGGGTAGAGCTAGAAGTTTCGAATGATTCAGCGTATGATTGAAAGTCAAAATCATCCTTGCCTACAACAGACGGTTCATCGAAATTATCGCTTTTCGCTTCAGCAGACTGTTGCTCTAGTTTTTCGAGTTTGTAATCACTATCATTTTTATTATCCCCATCACTTAGTTCTTCAAGCATGGGATTTTCAACCATCTCTTCAGCAATAACACTTGTCATTTCCAAATGAGTCAGTGTCAACATTTTAATTGCTTGCTGAAGCTGAGGAGTCATCATTAAGTTCTGACTCTGTTTTAACGACTGATTAAGTTTCACGGCCATAAGTACACCCTATTTATGTGCTAATTACATCCTGAATTCTTCACCTAGATAGAACTTCCGTGCTCGATCATTATTAATTATTTCTTCTGGTGTTCCACTCACTAGTAGTTCACCTATATTCATTATATATGCTCGATCTACAATATCTAATGTTTCTCTCACATTATGATCCGTAATCAATACTCCAATATTTCTTTGCTTGAGCTTTTTAATGATATTTTGAATATCACTTACAGCTAATGGATCAACACCTGCAAAGGGCTCATCCAGCAAAATAAACTTTGGTTCCAGAGCTAAGGCTCGAGCAATTTCCACTCTTCTTCTCTCTCCACCAGAGAGTGCCCCGCCTAAAGACTTTCGAATATGCCCAAGCCCAAAATCATCTATTAGGGTTCCCAACAATCCTTTCTTTTTGCTTGTTGGTAATTTTCTATTTTCCAAAACAGAGTAAATATTTGCTTCCACGCTTAAATCTCTAAATACTGAAGCCTCTTGTGGCAGATATCCAACTCCTAAAAGAGCACGAGAGTGTAGAGGAAGTGACGTAATATCCTCACCCTTTAAAGTGATTGCCCCTTCTTCCGAACGTACTAATCCAACAATCATATAAAAGCTTGTTGTCTTACCAGCACCATTTGGTCCCAATAAACCGACAACCTCGCCTTGTTTCAGCTTCAGACTGACGCCTTTAACAACAGTTCTCCCAGCATAGCTCTTCTTTAAATTTGTTGCTTCAAGATATGGACTTTGTACCAAATCCTAACCCCTTATTTATTAATTAGACTTGAAGGTGCTATTTGCATCTTCAACCTCTACAACATCATTGTTTTCTCTTAAAATGATCTTATTTCCCTTAATTTCATCGCCTTGTTGATAGACTTTCGGGTATCCAGTGAGAACCATTTTTCCCTCACTTACAATACCATCTAGCTGTTCAGCGAAGGCCTTTCTCAAAAATACTGAACGCCCAAGCTTTACTTTTTCTACTACTTTCACATCGTCATAAAGTGCGAAATACTTGAGCCTTTTGTTGTAGTTTTCTAAGTAGAGCTTCCCTCGTCTAGATCTAGCTGTAAATGTCTGTTTTTTTATAACTACATCTCCCTCAAGATTGATCAAATGTTGGTTCATTTTTAAATGTAATTTATTTGATCTGTATAGGATTGGAGATTCATAAACACGCTTTCTTACGACTTTTCCATTAACATTTCCAAAATATTTAGTTTCATTTCGTCTAGTCCACGAAATAGCACGGTCTGAGTTCACTAAAATCTTGTCGCCATTCATTTTTGAAATCGACTTTGATTTAACATCTCCACGAGCATCAATTCGCCCCATATTTAAGTTATAAATAACTTCTTTGGCAACGAGTGAAGAAGAATTTTCCTCCATTTTCATTTTTACTTTTTTTGAAATGTGAAGAATGCCTCTTCGTTGTATATATGTCCCCTTCATTCCTTCATAATGTATTTTGTTTTGTCTATTTGAGTAGGCAATTCCCTTGGGATCAAAAAATAATGTTCTATTTGTGACATTATTAACAGAGACCTCTGTGGCATTTAATTGAAGCTTTGGTTTATAATTTTTAAGAATGAAATAGTTTATGTTTTTAAAAAAGCTTTCTTGTTGAGCTTGACTTTGTTTACTGCTATGGAGCTGAGAATTAAAGGTCAAGTCTGATTTATTCCTATTGATGACAGACAAGCTAATTAAAAAGCCCCAGAAGGCCGTAAAAAGGAAAATACCAATGGATTGTTTTCGTTCAACGCCCAGCGAAAGACCTCCCTGTATTTACATTCTGTGCAACTCCTATCATAGCGAGAGATTGTTAAGAATTCACCCATTTAATCAATAAGTTATCAGTTTTTTTTAAGGAACTCTTCCTTTACGATAAAGCGCTAACTATGATAAATTTGACGATGGTAGTCCAGTAATTCACACACAATGTTTGGACCTGTATTTTACCATGACGGGGGACTATATTTGAACACCATGACATTAAAGGAAATAGTAGATCTAGGCATTAAATTAACGCCTATGATGGCCCAATATTACGCTATCAAAACAGAGTACGAAGGAACCATACTCTTTTTTAGAATGGGAGATTTCTACGAAGTCTTTTTTGAAGATGCATTTCTAACAGGAAAATTACTTAATATAACAGTCACTCATCGAGGAAAATTAGGTGATTATAAAATTCCCATGGCCGGTATGCCCCATCACGCAGCCAGCACTTATATCGACCGTTTAACAGGTCAAGGTTATAAGGTAGCCATTTGTGAACAAGTTGAAGATCCAAAAACGGCCAAAGGCATTGTCAAAAGAGCGGTGACTCAGGTTGTTTCTCCTGGAATCCCCTACGATCTTGAAAAGGTTAACGCATCTGAAAACTCATATATTTTAAGTGGTCACGTTGATGATAATCATTTCTATCTAGCTGCTTTAGATTTTACGACAGGCGATTTCAAAGGATACAAATCAAATAGCATAGAAGAATTTCTTGATCATGTACGTCTGCTTAGGCCAAAAGAGTTCATCGCGAGTATGGGACAATGGGAAAAGTATCCGCTACTTCACGATGTACTTACTCATTCAGGAACTTTGATTACACATTTAAGTGAAGAATATTTTACTGAGAAATACACAACTCTTTATATCGAAAAGTTAATTCCTACTTATAAACGTGATCAAATTATTAAGGCCAATAAACCAGTCTTGGGTCCTATCGGAGCTCTAGGGTATTACGTGTCTTCTACTCAAAATATTGAAGATTTTATACAGGTCAAGGCCTTCCAAATGATCAATGATGATGGGCTACTAAAAATAACTCAACCAACATTAATGGGATTAGAAATTTTACCTAAATCTCGTGAAACATATCAAGACTCTCTTTTGGGATTTTTAGATAAAACCCAATGTGCTCTCGGTAAAAGAAAATTGAGACAAATTCTTGAAACACCTTTAACAAATTTAGAGGAAATCAAAAAACGTCAAGCTATGATTTCCTATTTTCTCGATCACTCTGATCAACATGAAGAAGTTCGAGAAGAGCTAGCAATGGTTCGTGATCTTGAACGCATATTAGCAAAAATGAGTACTGGGAAATCGACAGCTCAAGACCTGGTTAATCTTTCTAACTCTGTTAAAGTTTGGGATAAAATCCAGCGCATTATAAGGACTCATTTAAAAACTTCTTTTGATGCTCTTCCTGCTCTTGAATCTAAACAATTTGGGTTATTAAAATCTATAAGTGAAGAAATTGATATTACTATAAATGATGAAATAGGTGCATCCTTAGATAAAGGTAATTTGATAAAGAAAGGAAGCAGTAAAAAGCGAGACAGACTTTGGAAACTTACCAATAACACTAGTGAAGCCTTATCAGTTTTAGAGCAACGTTACCGAGAAGAAACAGGAATTCAAAAGCTAAGAATTAAAAGCAATAATGTTGCTGGATACTTTATCGAGATTTCAAAATCACATAGTGATAAAGTTCCAAAGTATTTTGATAGACGTCAAACTCTTGTAAATGCAGAGAGATATACTACTGAAGAGCTCACAGAGTTTGAGAAAGAAATTCTTTCTTCAAAAGATAAACTAGAAAGATTAGAGAGGAAAATTTTTAAAGATTTAGTTGATAAGATTGCAACATATGCCCACACTATTCAAATTTTTAGTGAGCTTCTTGCACTAACCGACTGTTTTCAATCTTTAGCCTGGGTTTCATATCAAGAAAATTTTGTTCTACCTCACTTTGATGCTGAAAAAAAACTGCTTAATATTCAAGGAGGATGGCATCCTCTTATTAAATCGATTATCAGAGAGCAGTTTGTTTGCCATAACATTGATTTTCATCAAGAAAAATATTTTGGACTTATCACTGGTCCAAATATGGCAGGTAAGACCACCGTCATGAGAGAAGTTGCAATCATTCAAATCTTAGCGCAGGTCGGATGTTATACTCCCTGTGACTCAGCACAATTAGGAATTTGTGATTATTTATTTTCACGATTAGGTGCAAGTGATGATATTTTAAAAGGTCAATCAACTTTCATGGTTGAGATGGCCGAAACAGCAGAAATTATTAGACACGCTACAGACAAATCACTAATTATTTTAGATGAAGTAGGACGTGGAACTTCTACCTATGATGGCCTCTCTATTGCTTGGGCATTAGTAGAACATTTTATTGATACAACAAAAGCATTAACCTTATTTGCAACACATTATCACGAGCTAATTGATCTCGTTGAAAAAAAAGATGGCGGGGTCAATCTCACAGTTGAAATTTCTAACGATAACGGTAACGTCAATTTCCTTTATAATTTAATTGAAAAAGGTGCTAGCCAAAGTTTCGGTATCTATGTGGCCAAATTAGCAGGACTCCCTTTACCAATTCTTCAAAGAAGCCAAGAGATCCTTCAAAATCTGGAACTAGGTTGTGAAAAAGAAAATTCTATTAGTAATGTATTTAGTGAAGAAAAAACTGAAGCAGGAATTCAACTTGGCTTTTTCAACCAATCAGAGATAAACATACCGGAGTATTTATCTAAGATTAAAGAAGAGCTTCAGGATACTGATTTACTGAGGATGACACCCCTTAAGGCCCTGATAAAGCTAAATGAATTAAAAGCTAACCTACCAATACAGTAAGCTACTCTTTAGATTATTTTCTTGAGTATTCTAAGTCACATTCATTGATAATCTTCCGATAAGTTCACTATGGAAACTGAAGCTTATTTACCTATCATTGTTAAACATCCAAGGGATCAAAAACATCCTGAGGCAAATCTTCCTCCAGACAATAAAATTCTACGTAAAAGATCATATGCTTTTGTGACCGATTTGTTTATTATTGGACTAATTAACAAAGGTTTGATGTATACTTATATTAGTTTTCTCAAGACTTACTTCTATCAATTAACAATGAAAACTCAACTCCTCCTAGAGTCCAAAATGTATGACGTACACTTTGTATCATTAGGAATTGTCTTTTGGGGATATTTTCTCATGTCCTATTATTGGGGCGAAGGGAAAACTCCCGGAAAACATATTTTCGGACTTAAGGTTCATTCACCAGGTTTTAAATATAGTAGTGAACTTCATTTGACTCTAAGAGAATGCTTTGCTCGAACTCTTGGATACTTTATTAACTGTCTCACCGCAGGTAGCCTATTCGCCATTTCTTTTATTACAACTAATTCAAAAGGACTTCCTGATTGGTTATCACAAACATCTGTAGTAACCGATGAACAAATGGACTATATTGATAAAGTCTATTTCTCGCCAGATTTTGAAAGTGATTTTCTTAAGCCCGCAATGTCCATTGTCGAAGAAAAAGAAGTTGAGCAACAACTATCATTATTCGAAGATCAAAAGCTGAAGACATTGGAATCTGTTGGCACGGTTATAGAATTGCCAGCTCCTCAATTGACAGAAGCTAACACTTCAATCGATAAAAATGACGACGACTCTAAAGCGGCTTAACTATTGTAAATTTGTAATTTTTATACCGGTATAATAATGATGTAAAATCTCTCTATATGTTTTTGCATAGAATTTTGCCATCATCATCGCACCCCATTGACTCATACCCACATGATGTCCCCAACCATGGCCTCTAAATTTAAATGTTCCATTTAGGTTGGTCATCTTATAGTGGTAAGAAGGAAACTTTGACCAGCCGATTGCAGATCGAATCTGAGCGAAATCAAGAGTCACTGCATGATGCCCTTGAGTTGCTAAGATTTTTTTATGGGAATCAAATTGTGTATTAAGCTCTTTTACTTCTAAATTAAGTTCTAGTTGACTTGAGAAATCTCTAAATCCTCCCCTTGTCCCCTTATACTTCTTAAAAAAGCCTATTAGTTCAGATTGAGAATAGACTTTTGTTGACCAATTCACAATCCACTTTGAGGAGTCTGAAAGTTCATTTAAGAGCTCTTCCCTTGTAAAAATCTCTGCCTGTCCAAAACAATAAGGAACATTATTTTGCTTGAAGATGTTTATTGCTGAATCCGTCCGTCCCCCACTGTAGGAATGAAAAAAAGCAACAATCAGTTTGCCCTTATAAGTCATAACTTCATTAGCTGTTTCTAAGACGGCTTGATCTGTCGAAGCCATGACATGTGAGAGGCCTGTATAAACCTGAAATCGAGCAGTGTCATCAACGTCATAATCACGCTTATTCTTTAATTTTTTTGAAAGAGTTTTATTATGATAGAGAGCGTATGTTCTTGCAGCTACAGCTTGAGCTTTTAAAGACTCTAATGGCCAAGATGAAATTGATTCACTAGGAACAACTCCTCTCAGATATGTCTCAATCGTAACAGTATTAATCACGGATATTTTTTGACCTTTAAGAGTTACTTCAAATCGACCAAGATACTGGTGAGATTTTTCTACATTCAGTGATCGTACAACTTTAATTGGTGCTGATCCATTTAAGTTTATTTTTTGAGGCCCTACTACAATAGAACCATTTGCCAAAGTAATAATGAGCTGTGACCCCTTACTTACGATTGAAAAGGAAGTAGAGGACAAACTCAAGCCTGATAAGCTCGTTAGAATAATTTGTTTTGATGATTCGAGTTTTACTCTTGATGCATCGTCTGGAACGCCATGTCTGTGATCATTTTTTAACGTATGAGGAAAAACTAACACCCTCATTTCACGAGCTGAGTTTGATTTTGTTAAATCTAGATCCACTAAGGTTGGCGCACCTATGATAAATTCAGGACTAGAGCTTTGCACTGGCAATTCAAAGGTATTGGCCATCAATTGAGTTGGCAAAAAGCTCAGAAGGAGTAGGAGTATGGTACTTTTAAAGGACATAGAATTCTCTCTTTCGTAAATATTTAAATAGGTAGATAAAGATGAACCCTAGCAGTCGAGCTCATCTTTGTCTTCTTATGTCGCAACTTGTTAGAAGATGTAAGACTTTAACGTAATGAAGTCTATTTTAGGTTTTAAAAGAGTATTTATTTACTAAATATATTTTCATATTCCATATAACTGCTTAATTTCATATGGCTTTATCTATCTTTATCAATTATTAATTGATGTAAATTTTTCAAGTGGCCACGTGAATTATAATTTCTCAAATCCAATTGTTAACCCAAAAATAACAACAACAGCAATGACAAAAGAAAGATTTCGCTGCTCAAGCTTTTTATTTATAAAAACTGAAACTTGAGATTCTGACGGTATTCTTCCTAATTTTATTCTGAGAGATTCTTTCCCTATTATTCTTAACTTTTTTTTGTATTCTTTTTCTTGAAAGAAAACGATTCTAAAAACAAAGATCAAACATAGAAAAAAATATTGAATATAAGGAATATCCCAAGGTGCAAAGATATAGATTATAATCAAAGGCAAACAAGTGGTTGAAACAAGAAAAAGAAAAAGTTTAAGGTCCATTCTCTCTACATTATACGATTACATTCGATTCGTGGACATAATTACCATCTTTTTTCTCTGTAAGACAAACTATCATAAATGATGCCAGATCCTTGGCATAGACAGGTTTGTAACGTAATAAAAATCCTCTAAAGAGAAAACTCGTCTTACTAAAGACATTAATAGCAAATTTCTCTAATACTCTATTTTCTTTTCTTTCACCTAATAAAAGAGAAGGTCGAACAAGGTGGAGAGCTTGAAAGCCTAATTCAGTTAATCCAGCTTCGACTTTAGCTTTGGTTTTTAAATAAAAACTTCCCCTTTTAGAAGCTCCCATGGAAGAAACAAACGCCAGTCTTCTAGCTCCTGCGGAATGGGCAAGATGAGCGAGAGTAATAACAAGATGATAATCAATTTTTTCGAATTGTTCTTTTGATTTTGCCTTAGCGATTGTTGTTCCGAGACAACAATATACATCATCCACAGAAAACATCTCATGGAGAGAGTCTAATTGATCAAAATTAACAATCGGGTTGATCAGCTTGCGCGACGCAATATCCAGCTTCGCTCGAGAAGGAGCATAAATCTCTGAATAGATTGGCGAATTTACTAATTGTTTTAGACAAAAAGATCCGACAAGTCCTGTGGCCCCTAACAACAGAGCCTTACGTGTATTTTCAACTTTTTTGATACCCATATTTAACAGCAAAAGAAGTTCTTTGTAAAAAAACGGTGCTTAGTATTCTCAAAACCCTATCAGTTAAAAACTTTTCTCAATTACTTACATCCGAAACACATACATCTACAAATTCTCTTTATACATGCCGCTCGAAATCCTATTTGACTTTTATTTTTATTATTTATTTTTTTACATGAGATTTCTCGGCACTCACCATCTCCACTGCAGGATTGTTTCAATTGGGCGGTAGGTTGCATAAGGAGGAAATTTTCCAATTCCCTCATTAAACTTTTAGAAGAGGTTGGAAAACCCAGACCTCCACACTGAGCAGATTTAACTATAGCATTTTGTTCTTTTATTTTCTCTATGTTAAAAATCCAGATGGAATCTTTTTTTGGAGTGGCTACAGAAGGTTTTGACAATGTGTAGCTATAATCAAATCGTAATATATTGGTATGAACATTTCCTTTTAAAACTTTTATTACTTTAGCATAAAATAAATATCTTTTTGTATCTTTAGATTTCTTGGTATCCAAAATTTTAGCTTCAATCAGGATGGATGAAGAATGAACAAATTCATGAAACATTTTTTTTCTATTTAATTCCATATTTTGTGAAAATTTCCAATGGGACCAATCAGGGCCTTTACATTTTGAATAAGCTGACAATGGAGAGGAAATTAAAAGTAACGCTAAAATAAATAGGCATGATGTGCTCAACATAGACCTCTAAAGTTGTTTTGCAAATTGTCGCATGATAGTTGCCATTGTATTTCTCATACCAGAACCATCATGGGTGCAAAAGAGAGTATGGTTATCACGGTTTTTCTCAGGATGTTTAATAGTCTTAAACCTAGAAATAAACATTCCAAAAGTTCTTTTCTTTCCACTCATTTTAAAAAGAATATATTCCTTGTAGAAACTAGTTTTTTTTACATTATTAATATTTTGAAATGACTGGTAACCTTTTTGCTTGAAGAAATCTAATGTTTGGTTCGTGATAGCGATTCTTTGTTCTTTACTAGCATCTAAATAACAATCCATTTTATCATCTTGTCCTAAAGGAATTCTAAAGCCTAGCTCACCATAGGTTTTTTCAATAGGTCCATGGGCCAAGATTGTAATATATTTATCCAAGATATTTGATCGAACAGATTGATTTTTAAGATTCACAGCTTCTTCCAAATACATCTGATAAAAGCTATCGTCGCCCATTTTATTTATATAATTTAACTCTGCATTTTTTTTAATTTTCACTTTATATTTAGACCTTGGAATATCAATTGATCCAGGTATTTTTTTGGGAGCAGTCCCGCAGGACATCAAAATAAGTGTCAATAAAATAAGAATATGAGGATTCTTCATTTTTTTCCTTCTCGGTAAACTTATCTGGAATTTAAACAATTAATGATGAAATGAAAAGAATCGATTGAGCAACAATTTAGGGAGAAAAACATTTCGTAACCTACTGAATTAATGGACTATTGCCATATCTAACCATCCTTCAATCTAAATATTCGTGTATGCCCGTTAGGATGCAGTCCCTTAGATGTGTACCTAAGTGGATTATCTGCAGGAGATGGTATCATCTGCATTGAGATTTGAGCACATAGTGATTTTGCATCGAATTCGGTAGCACATTCAATGAGATAATCTTCTTGGATCTCAGTCCCTACAGGCGTCACAATATACTTATTTAAATTCTTATCATGTTTAACTTCTAACATTTTTCCGAGCATCTATTTCTCACTGTCATCTAATAACTTATCGTGATTTTCTTGATGGCCATCATAATGCCCATGTATTTCTAATTCCATTGCAACTCTAATTGTTCCTACATCATCTGGAACGTAAGCATTAAATGGATCACCTTTAAAATCTTCTAATGTTAATCTTTTAATCCAGATAGTGTAACGATTATTTTTATTCCAAGAAATAAAACCATCTTTTTTCATAGTTGGATCTGTTTGAATATTAAATTCTTTTATCACTGTCGCTACAGCTTTCTCCATGGCCCCGGGACCTGGTCTAAATTCAAATGAGAGATGCTGAAGGGTTTGTCCATTTGAATCACTGAAATATTGAGCATGAAAGTATCTGGAGCCTGGCAAGGTTTTTTCTGTTCGAATGACTGTCATAGAGCCAGTATCTCCATTGCTATCTTCTTTTAAAATAGGCGCTAGTTTTAACTCATTAAGCATCGTGATCATTTCTTCTTTTTTTCTTTGTGGATTAGAGAATTGAGACATAATACTTGATAGGGCTAAACGCGATTCATTTTCCGTCTGTGGAATATGAGCTATCTTTTTAATGTCTACTATCGACTTAGCAGGCTTCAATGTCTTTTTTGAAATAGGCTTCTTTGGGCTAGATTTGTGTGTTTTTTGGATAATAGTTTGAGAGTTCTTAACAAGTTTATTTTTATCAAAAAATTTAACGCCCACCCCAATCAAAATAACAACGAAAATTAATATGATTAATTTTTTCATAGGACTATTGTAGGCTAAAAATTCTCATTTTCCCACTTAAGTAAATAAGTAGTGGGGTTGATAAGATCGGATCTTCTTTGATATCTATTGCCTGATTGACTTAATGAACCAGTTTTTGAACCATCAAATAGTTCAAAATGTAGCATAGGCCTACAACAGTCAGAGTTAACTTTTCCCATATAGCCAATTCGTTCACCCATTTTTAATTCTTTGCCTTTGGACATTCCTGAAATTGCCTTTTTATCTAATTCACCATAACGGACTACAAATCCCCCACTATGTTTTACTTCTAATGCATAAGTTCCTTGATAGAAGTAATAACGATTACGAATGATCTTACCTGGAGCTACAGACAAAATAGGCTCATCCTTGTAACGATAAAGGTCACAGGCAGCATGCAATCTTTTTCCACCTGATCTTCCAGCATCAAATCTTCTCATTCCTGAATCATATCTATGGGAAGGACGTTTAACTGTTGGAAATTCACAACAATTTGGATCATCTAATCCTGTAATTGTAGTTTCCGATATTTGATCTATATCTCCTTTTGGCCTTAAATTAATATACTTACATTTCTCTTTAGTTTTTATAAATGCTGAGGCAATCCAACCAATTACTTGATCCTCTGATTCTCTTTCTGAGAATTGAACTTTCCGAAAAATATGTTGCTCACCATTAATCAATTTGGATTGTGTATGCTCCCCCCAACCTTGAAAAACTTTGATCTTTTCTCCAAGTTTCGCTGTAAAAACAACCTTATCTAGTTTTGTATTTCTGACGTTCAAATGTTCTGTTGAAACACAGACAACATTATCAATTCCAATGTTAGTTGAGATCGCTTCTTGATTAATATCATTTTCAATCGCCACCGACGATGAGTCATCAATCCTAGAATCAAACTTTGTTAATCTCATGTCATCCCCTAAGTATTCTTCGCTCAAGAGATTAGGAAGAATCTTAACGCCTTCATACTTTGTCATACTACTAATGTATTTAAATATCTTTGATTCATCCCAGTACATACCTACTAAGGCCAAAGGTTTAATTCCATACTTTTCGTAGATTTTAAAAATAACATATTCTCGATTACCAAACAAAGGACAATTAAGTTTAAAAAAATGATCATCCATAGCTAATCGTAAGTATAATCCCTCTACAGTAGATTTTATGTCTCCTAAAGAATAGTTTTCAGTACCCTTTTCAATCTTTAAAACATAATCTTCAGCAGGTAATAAAGACCTATAATAAAGGTATCCTCGGTCTAACCTTTCGCTGAACCATCTATTCTTTTGAACCTCTACACCTTGATTAATACCAACAATCTCAGTTTTTTTATAATCTCGCTTTGACTTACCTTCGATCAGCTTCACTAAGGAACCATTAACGAGGTGAGATTGTTTAATACCTTTATGATTCCTGAGATTTTCTAATTTGGCGCCTTGTAATTTTCCCGTATATGTTGAAATTCTAAATCTTTGAGATTCTATTTGGCTGATTGAACATTGATCTGCATTCACAAATCCTTCTTGATTATCAAAAAAGAATGTTGGAATAGTTGCAAATGCCGAAGTAATCGTAACGAGAAAGAAACAAGTGAATGTGAGTGCTTTTCCTATTTTCATTAAGTATTCATATACCCCCGTATCTCACGGCATACAAGCCTTATGTAAAAAAAATATGTCTGGCAAGTGACCCAAACCATCGAGAACAGACTTAAAGTTTTAAAATTGAATAATATCGAATAAGAGAATGTGGTAGAACAGCTAATCCGATTTATTTTAGCAAGATTTCTATTTCTTCAGTAAAGGATGAAAGTACTTTTTCATCATAGCATATTGTGCCATGACCTTTATTTCCCTTGTCTCTGATATGATAATTTTCGGCACCTTTAGATACTTTACTTCCAAGAATTCCAAATTTAAGGGCCTTACTTTCAAAGATTCCATGAGCATCGTTCAACTGAAAGTAATTGATATGTCTTAATACATTTGTTGATTGGTAAAGTTTCTTAGGATACCGTCGACTCCAAACTTTTGAATAGGGATAATCCGGATTTTTCCCTAGAAGTCTTTGCCATTCATAATTGGCCCATCTCAGAGGTTCACTTAATTTTTGAGGCAAGATTTCTTTAATAACTTCGTGTGCTTCAATGACCGGGTCAATAGTATAAGCCAAATCAACTTCTATATTTCTCTCTTTTATTTGCTCAGTAAACTTTACAAGGGATCTTGCGCCTGAACTATGAGAAACAAGTACGATCTTCGGTTTTCTTTCTAAATTTTCGGCACTTTTTAAATATTTATAAAGGCAAGATTTTGCATGTTGAATACCCAACGGCCTAGAGTTTATCGATCGGCTAATGTCTCGTATTAACTGGTTCAACGAAAAACCTTTGAGTTCTTCGATACCACTTAAGATTTCAACTTCTTCTGATGGAAAGCTGTACCAATCAACAGAGGATCCCTGGTTGAGAGTAAATAATTCAGAGAAGATTCCGACTTCTAGACCTGACCATTTATAATCTCCCTTGAGAATGTTTCTTTTTTTAATTGATTTTGTAATTTTCCAATAAAGGTCATCTGCCATTCCTTTTGTCATTTTTCCTTCAGCACATTGTAAGAGTGTATTCATGAGAGGAGGGATATGGGGTTCGTAGGCGCCTGTCCCTTCAAAAGCAATGATAACTATTTTTGAATCTTGACTTGCTGTACAATCAGTCAACTTTTTATTCAAGACATGTCGATTTGAATGATGTTTTACTATTTGTTTATCTAGTATTTTATCAACCAAAGCTTGTACTTTTTCATTAGTATCAAGAGTAGTAAACTCTCTACAGTAATTATCATTCTCCCTTCCATAAACTGAGAAATTAAAAAGAAGTGATAATACGACCATCAGAGTGAGTTTTTCCATAAAACAAGAATATCAAAGATGCAGTACTTAGAACAGACTACTATAATTTTTATAGAAGTGCTTGAAGTCATAACTTGATGCTCTAAATATATTTACCTAATTTTAGTCACTTTATACAAGGATGCTCAATTTTCCTGCACCTAAGACTCCTCGCAAAATCTTAAAAAATCCTCTGTACTTTTTATCGTCTGACCATCAATAGATATGTGTTTAATATTTCTATTCTTTAATCTGACATTTGAAATGTGAGAGTTTGTGATTTTGACGTCCACCAGATGACTGTCAGCCAAATTACAAGATACAAGTTTTGATTCTTTGAATGAACATCCCTCAACTTTTGTATCTAAAATCTTTGTCGACGTAAATTCACACTTATTTATATTGACTCCAATAAACTTAGTGTTAGAAAGGTTGGAAAAGTCGTAAAAAGATAAGTTTTTGATATTCACCCCATGAAATTCAACATCTGAGATTTTCGCTTCTTCAAAGAATGATTTAGACCATTTCGTGCCTTGAAAACTTACATCAGAAAAATCGGAGTTCGTTATTTTAAATTGATCTAATGATGATCCTCGAACATCACAATTAAGCATTGTCGAATTATTTAAATGAATTGAGTTCATATGAGCAGCTTGAAATGAATTATCATTCATTTTTGATTTATTGAGAATAATTTCATTTAAGTTTGATACCTGTATTGAGTTATCATCAAATTCAAATTTTTCTCCTTCGGGGTCATTTAGACGAGAGAGTCTGATATTGTTTTTACCAACTTTTCCGCCAAGGTGAGCCTCTGACAGTCCCTTCTCAATTTCCTTCATGGCATTACTAACAGTCTCAGAGACAAAGCCTCCAATATTTGAAAGATCAACTTTAATCTCTTCTTTAAATCCAAACCCGTCATTATATATTTTTTCATGATATTTCAAGTCATCTTCATCAAATTTAGAATCATTATTTTTATTAACATTTACTTCTATCTCAACTTTCTTTTTTTTCTTAACTTCTTTTACTATTTCGACTTCTTCTTTTCCAACGTCTGTTAATTGAGCTAATAATTCTGAAGCCTGATCGTCTTTTAAAAGACCATTTTTATTCATTTCCATTATTTTTAAAATTTCTTCTTTCATTTTATTTTCCCTTTTTATTTTTAAGCTTTTTAATTTTATTTAGTCCTGCTTGATAATCGAGCTCGCCACCCTCTATCTTGGCCAAGATAGATAATGCAGACTCTTCGGGGCTGATTTTCTTTTTTAATTTATTTAGTTTTGACTTAACTGTTGGATAGGAAATACCTAAGGCCTTTTCCATTTCAATGATCTTGCCCTCGCAGTGGATGAATATATGGAGAAAATGTAGTTCATCTGGAGTAAGATTCATTAATGGATGAGCTTCAAAAGAACCAGAAACCTTGAGGTTACAGTTTCCACAACCGAGAGTAACGGGTTCCATCATCTTTTGACATTGAGGACATGGTAAATTTAATTGTATATTGTTTGTCATAGCTATTAATATTAATATTTTTATGTTTTCACAACAACTTTATTAATATTCTTAATGCGCGCCGCATCAACGCGGGTATAATTATTAAGTATCCGTATATGCCTAGAAATTTATATGATTTAGACTTATCCTATTACTTTGTTATTATATATACTTAGCCATATAAGGAATACATTTTGATCTATACCTTTACTTATTCAATAGTTTTATTTTTCATCTGTTTTACACAGTTTGCTTATAGTTTTGAAGCTCCTAAATTTGATTGGAAGATTGCCTCTCAAAAATATGGAGTTACTATTTATAAGGCCGAGAAAGATAAAAAAAGTGGAATTATACCAATCAAATTTCAGACTGACTTAAATTATCCACCAAGTCGATTATTGGCCATCTTGGCAGATTCAAAAAGAAAGGTTGAATGGATACCTAAATTAAAATCAGCAAAAACTGTTAAGCTTTTAAGTGAAACCAAACGAATCGAGCACACGATTTATAACAGTCCTTGGCCATTTGATAATAGAGAATTTCTTATTCAAATTGATTCTTATGTCGATTTAAAAAATAGAGAAATTATTTCGGAACTTCATTCAATTTCTCTCCCTGAAGTTGCCGTTCATAAGAATAACGTGCGAGGAACTACATACTATGGGAGGGTTGTTGTCAGAGGAAGGGAACCTGGAAAAACATATTTGGAAATGACTTTATTGGCTGACTTTAAAGGAAATATTCCAACCTGGATTGTGAACATCGTACAACGAGCATGGCCCAAGAATATGGTTAAAAATATTAAACGACAATTAGCTAAAAATGATATTATAGTACCAAAAACATGGCTCGATATGGATGTTGATTCATCAAAAGCATATAAACCATCATATAAATAGAAAGTACTTCAGCAGAGAGGATTCGTAATGGTGAAAATTAGAGATTTATCCAATAAACAAATTGTAGAACAATTAACAAAGTATTTTACATTTATCACTGCTCTAGATCAGGAGAGACAAAAGCGACTCGATTCAGGAGAAATAGAACAAGAGCTCTATACTAAAGAAGAACTTGAAGCTCGTGCTATTGCTGAAGTAAGTAAAGTCCAGCATAAAGATGAAGAAAGTCCAATTCCTGCCGAGTCTACCACAATTTTTCATCTAAAGATGGATGACAATCAATTAGATGAAATTGCAGTTGGAAGTCGTCTTGAAAAAGCACAGGCACAAGTCGATGTAAAAGATCTTCTTTCTGGTAAGTCGGAATCATCACACGGAGGCGCATTTCGAGAAATCGAATCAGATGTGACTAGTCATAAATTACATATTTCGCCTAAGAAAACAAAGAAAAGAAGTACAAAGAAATAATAATAACAATAATAATAATAATAATAACTATTTCATAACTTTAGAAATTGCTTCAATCATTTTCTCAAATCTTTTTGTTTTAAAGACTTGCTCTAATTCGTACATTATTTTCATTCTATTCATTTCTTCGAATTCTGACTCAAGAACAACATGCGCTGCTTTTTCTGCTACCATAAAAATTATGGTCAATGGAGAGAGTGAACCTGAAAAACTGCTGCTAAAACCCAATCCATTCATAACACCATGGTGTTGTCTAATTATGGTACTGACTCCCATCGGAGAGCGTGGATAATTATGAATCAATTCAGCTGATATTTGAGCATGCCTATTAATTACATCTTTATCTTTCTCGGTTAAAGCTGCCTTTCTCCAGTCAATTTCTCGTAAAATAGCAGTGCAGAGATAAGTTGTAATTTGAGAATGTTTAAATCTAAAGCCCGATTTATTTGAAATTAATTGTCCTAATAACTGTTTGATAGCGGGGTAATTGTCGCTTTCTCCCATCATTTGCTTCATTGCCCTGTTGCATGATTTCTCAATCTGAGGTGTAATTCCTAGGATCTCGATATTTTTTGCAACTGTTTGCTGAATTTGATCCGCAGCCGATAATGTTTCTTCTGGTTTAGATTTAGGATCATCTATAACTTTGATCAACTCATCTGTTATTGCTTGTACAAATTTAACTCTCTGATCAGATTCCAAATAGAGATCGATTACACCAGATCTCATATAGCGATCGAGAACTTCTTTTTCTACCCCCTCTCCTTCATGAATTCTTTTAATGTATTGGCAACTTTCCCCTCTTCCTATTTTTATAAATATATCTGTTGGTGAATTTTTAAGTGTGACAAAGTGATCTATGGGGATAGGGAAATACTTTGCTGTTGGTAAACACATCATATCTTTAGCTGAGATTTTTAAAATCTGTGACGCCAACTTAACTGACTCACGAATATCATCAGGTTCTTCTGTCGCAGCAATATTCATTTTATGATAAGCTTCTAAAATCTTTGGATCTTCACCCAATGAGATCAGTGGAATATCTCTTTTGATTTCGATAAGAATATCGAGAACAATTTTTAAAGATTTTTCTTTTTCAATTTCTGTCTGACAAATGATAAGATGAATGCTACAGTCATCTTCAGTTAGTATTTTTTTTGCTTCCTGAGAATTGCAGGCTTGAAATGGTTCAATACCAAGATAGGTTTTAAAATTCAGCGAAAAGATTTTATCTTAACAGAACTCTCTTTGGGAACTATCACGGCATGGATTTCACGATGTCCCTATCTGAATTCTGACCTAAGTCGTTAAAATAGTATAAGATCAGATTATCTACTCTTTTCATGCTGGCGACTTAATGGAAAAGATGAATGTATTGAAATTCCAACAGACCCAGAAGAATTGACATGCAAAAGAAATTTAAAAACTTATCCTGTTATTTAAAAATTTGGATTAGTATTTTTAGATAATGCGAGGAAACCATTGTTTGAACTTCCTATCTTTGATGAATTTAAAGAGAAAATGCTAAGTATATAAAAAACTATTCTAGAATAAATTGTCATATTCTATCTAGAGCAATATTACAAAAAACAAAAAAACGAACTTTTACAAATCCCATTTAAAATGAAGTTCTTTTATTTGTGCATCACTTGGTTTTGAAGGCGAGCTCGCCATTAAATCAGAGGCCGTCGTCGTTTTAGGAAAAGCAATAACGTCTCTAATATTTTCTGATTTCACTAACAACATTACTAACCGATCAAGACCAAGTGCAATTCCACCATGTGGAGGAGTTCCATATCTTAAGGCCTCAAGAAAAAATCCAAATTGTTTTTGAGCATCTTCTTCGGTAAAGCCTAGTACCTGAAACATTTTTGTTTGGACATCATTTCTATGAATTCGAATAGAACCGCCGCCTAACTCGTATCCATTGCAAACTAAGTCATAGGCTTCAGCGGCCATATTTTTAAGAGTTCCATCCGGATTAGTTGGGTCGGCTTTTAAAAAGTCTTCGATTAATTCTTCTTTCGGAGATGTGAAAGGATGATGCTTCGCTAAGAAACGATTGTCTTTTGCAGAATATTCTAGGAGAGGAAAATCATAAACCCATAAGAAGTGATATCCTTCTTTTTTTAGTTCTAATTTATTACCTAGATGTCTTCTAAGAGCATCCGCTGAAGCATGAGACACATCAGGGTCACGGTCTGAAAAGAATAACCATGTTCCATTCTTCTCATCTGACTCAGTATATTGTTTTTCTAATTCGGCATGAATTTCATCGGTGATAAATTTTGAAATCCCTGCACTTCTTTCACCTTCTTTTACTTTGTAAAAAGCAACTCCCTTTCCACCATAAGGTTTTACAACCTCAACAAAACCATCAGTATCCTTTCGCGAAAAGGAGCCCATAGACTCTGGTACAAAGAATGCTTTGATCAAGCCTCCTCTAGTCGCAGGATCTTGGAAGACTTTAAATTCAGTCGTTTTGAAAAAGTCTGTACAGTTAATATGCTCTAACCCAAAACGGATATCAGGTTTATCTGAACCATATCTTGCCATTGCTTCGTCATAGGTCATACTTGGCACTACAAAGTTATCCTCAAGTTTAAAGAGTTTTACAACTAATCCTGTAATTAGATTTTTCAAATATTTTTGCGTTGAAAAACTTGCTTCAATATCGATCTGAGAAAATTCGGGCTGTCTATCTGCTCTTAAGTCTTCATCTCGAAAACATCTACAGATTTGAAAATACTTATCTGTCCCACCAATCATTAACAATTGTTTTAATGTTTGTGGAGATTGGGGAAGTGCATAAACTTCACCTGCTCTAACTCTAGAAGGTACAATATAATCTCTTGCTCCTTCAGGAGTCGACTTGTAGAGGATGGGTGTCTCAACTTCGATAAATCCATTTTCGACCATATAATTTCTAGTAGTCGTCGTTGCATTTGATCGAAGCAATAAAGTCTCTTGAAGCTTTTTAGTTCTAAGGTCTAAATACCGATATTTTAAACGCTGATCTTCAGTTGCATTTACTTTGCCATCAGGAAAGAAAGGCATATTATCGACATCAGATTGGGAGAGAACTTCAAGCTCTGCTACTTGTACTTCAACTTCTCCGGTTGGCATATTTTTATTAAGAGAAGTATCTGGTCGCTTCGCGACTATACCTCTAATTTTAATTACTGATTCTAAAGAGCATTTCTTAAGAAGATCAAGGTTTCCTTTAAAATCTTCAAATCCCAGCTGAGTCAATCCATATTTATCTCGTAGGTCAATAAAGTGAAGCCCACCTAAATCTCGATATTTGCTTACCCATCCACATAAAGTTACTTGGTCACCATTATTTGATGCTCTAAGCTCTCCACAATTATGAGTTCGCCTTAAACCTTCTACTTTTTCTATCATTGCTATCTCCGTCCGCTTCAATTAGAGTTGAGGCATGACTCCATTTATAACTCAAAATACCTTTTACCACATTAAAAATCTAACGCTTGTAGTATTTTTATTGCTGCCTGTCGGCTGTAATGACAAAAATGAACATCCAGAAGCCGAGGTATCAACGGCACAGAGTTCGAATGGAAGCCAGAAGGCCCAGACTTCAGATCGTTATCACATCATACGAAAGGTAAGTCTATCACTTCCTTCTGGAAAATTAATAGATACAAAGTTGGCGATTACTCAACAAGAACAAACCATAGGCTTAAGTGGGTCTAAACCAGAGAGTATGACAAAGTATGAGGGCCTGTTATTTTTTTATCTTAAGGATGGTTCTAGACAATTTTGGATGCCCAATACCTTATTTGAAATTCACATTATTTTCTTAGACAAAAATTTGAAAGTTATCGGAATAGAAAAAAATGTCCCTTATCATCCTGGCAGACAAGAACCTCCTGCTATTTATAGAACTCGCTCTTACTTTGCTAGACATGTATTAGAAATTAGAGCTGACTCCCCCCTAGGAGAAGAGCTTGAACTTGGTACTCAATTGGGATGGATTTCTAAGATCTCTCTTTTGGAAACAGAATCATATATTCGTCAGCCGCAATAAATCCCAAATGATCTCTTACTAGTTTTTTTTGGTAGCGTGAATCTATTTTAATTCTTTTAATTTCCTTGGTTAAATTTTCACTACTGAGTTTCGTTGCTTTGTACTCTTGTACTTTTGCTTGAAGTAATGATCTATTAGTATAGAAATCTATTACTCCTCCACCAGAAAAAATTAATCGCAATGTTAAAAACCCTAAAGTTGCCCAGAGAAAACGAACAGTATAAATTGTTTTCTTATCATTAAGTTTTGTTTTTACAATTACTTTTCGAACAGATCTACTCTTAGCTTTTGCTGATGAATAACTTGTTTTAGCAGGAGATTTTCTTACAGATCTTTTTACAGAAGTAGAAAATTCAACGTTATCTGCCGTACCAACAGCTTTTCTTTCAGTTGTAATACCTGCTCTAGAGTTTCTTGCTCCTGATACTGGTCTCGTTGTTGTTCCTTGAGTTGTTATACCAGCTCTCCTAGGGCCAGCTACAAACTTTCTTTGATGAGTCCCCGTACTTCTTCTTTCCATATCTTGTCTTGGTGTAGAACTTGTTCCCATGGCCTGACTAGGGCCAGAGCTCCTTCGTCTTAATCCTGATCTTGGAAATTTTTCTTCGATGATCTGTGGTCTAGATCCAGGTAATCGACCTCTTCCCCGGCCAGAAGCTTCAGACAGGTCTAATTCATCTGAGTACTTATTTCTAGAAGAACGTTTTTCTTGTTTCGCTCTATTTCTATCAATTGCTTTTTGTAATCTATCTGAGGCCAACGACTCTTTAGTCTGCTTTCGTTTGGCGCTTCCGAAATCAAATTCCAAATCCACTTCCTGTGTTATGGTGGTAACATCCTGTATTAAGATTGTAGCAAACACTTGATTTTATTCAAGGATTAATAATCTTCTAAAATCTCTTCGACATTTAACCAAAACATTCGGGTACATGAAAGCTCTTTAAGGTATCTGAGTAATTCGCTCTCTTGTTCATTGGTTGGGAAAACCTTGGATAGAAATGTTTGATCACCTTTATATAGCAGATTCAGCAGTTCTTTAAATTGATTATTTTCGGGATCGCATGGAATGATTTTTAAACTTTTGTCATCACAAGAAAATTCATTGATAGGAAAATATTTCCTTAAGATATTTTCAGAATCTCTAAAAATATCAATGGCGTCAAAATGGTCACCTAATGGACCTAGTTTCTGAAATTGTTTTCTGCCCATTGCTTGATAAGTTTGAAAGAAAACTTCAAGTCCAAATACATTGTCTTCCAACCACCAACTGAATCCGGGATCAGACAAATTACAGACCAATGCTTCGTCCACAGGGAACCTTCTATTGAACAAGGATTGTTTAATCCTGTCTGCAAGCTCTAAAGATTCAAATTCAAAAAAGTTGACATGATCATAGTCTTCTTCAGATTTAATTTTTAAACAAGAACATGATTTTACTTCTCCACTTTCAATATCGATCAATGATTGCTCTATACTAGTGGTTGCGAAACCGCGAATACAAAATGACTGTGAAGATTTATCAATTCTAAATAAAATCCCTGGGCCTGCTGGGGCCATAGGAAGACCATCTTCAGAAATATCTTCATAGATTTCCGACATCATTTCTTCAAAATAAGGTGAATCTTTTTTCTCTTTATTTAAAGTATCTAGATGTTCAGTATTGTGGGTAATTTCGAATGTTTTTTGGGCCAATTTATCAAAGTCGATATCCATGACTTGTCTCCTGTCTTACTTCCTTGTAAAACTCACTTGAATATTTTACCGCATTATTCTAAGATTTGACAAGTTTCGCGAGGCGCATAGTGAAAAATATCCCTATTTTTTCACCATAATGCCATAATTAGTCTAAAAATCACGAAAACGACAATCGGAGAGAAATCTAAAGGGAGGTTTGCCGGTAGAAGTCTTCTCACAGGTTTACAGGTTATATCTGCAGCTGATTTTATCTTCTTACGCCATATTGTGTCTTGATATTGAGGTAAATAGCTCAATATCACGTCCACAAAAATAAGCGTTATATATAAATTAATTAGGGCCCGTATCATTACTTATTATCTTCTGCGATTTTCTTCCAAATTTCAAGGGAGTTTTCTTGAGTACATGACATAAACACGCCCCATAAAAGAAAAATGCCATAACTTGAAAGATCCAGATAAGCGCAACAATAAAAGTATAAAAGTCTCCATAATTTAATAAGAGGTTTTGTCTCATATAGATAAAATAGGCTAAAAATAATGATTTACCAATTAGAAGAGAAACAACAAAAGTCATTGTTCCAACTAATGCCTGACTATTTGATATTTTCCAATTAAAAAACCATCTATAAAGAAAAGTGAAAAATACTATAAAAATAATCCCGGGTAATAAGTTTGTGACAAGAATGTAATGCATATCAATTGTCATCTCTTTTAGAGAGTCAATGAAAGGTCTCAATCTATCAAAATAATTATAAACAAATTCTGTCAATTTATTATTTTTAGCAAAATCAACAAGCATAAATATTAAGGTTGGAAGTATCATTGAAAAAAGCATTATCATAAGCGTGACTAGTATAATGACTAAACCTTTTAGATATTTCCACCTTGAGATGTACGATTTATCTCCTGTAATCAAATAGAGACCACTCCAAATAACATTTGTAAATGTCAAAGATGACGCTATCAAAATAAAGATATTAAAAACATTCAGATTTGAATTACTAAATAATGGACCTTCAATAACTTTTTTTAAGGTTAATAATAAGTCATTAGATGCATCAGGGAATAACTGTTCCCCCATTGAGAGTATCTGCTCTCCAGTTTCTTTAAGATCGCCGAAAAAGAAACCTATTATTCTCACAGATAATAAAAAAAATGGAATACTAGTAATTAATAAATAGAAGCAAGCTGCAGCGGCTAATGTTTGCGCTCTTCTTTCTTTAAATAGCAAGAATGCATTATGGTAAGATCGATAAACATCAATCAAATAAAATTTAAAGTCATCCACATTCATTTTATTCCTGAGAGTATTTGACATGAAAGCACATGCTCAAGAGAACAAGCTTTTTTAAGATATCTATTAGCATCATTTTTTGAGCCTGCTCTATTTCTAAATATGACTAATTTACTTAATTTGTAGCAGCCAATCCCATATTTATTGTCGCATGATAATTTATAATATTTTTCTGCTCTCTCAAACTCTTTATTTTCTTCATGGATCATTCCTGAAATAGAACAACTTGCTCCATTATTTTCATTTTCACAAAACCAAAGATGTAAAGATTCCTTAAAAACAAGATAATTCACACAAAGAATCATAAAAAAGATAACAACCATTAAAAAACGAGAAAAGTATTTATTCATTATATTATGGTAACACAGAAAACATTAAAATAGAGTAAGCTGATCTCCAACGACCACATCCTCGAAACTCTTTTCATAAATAAATAAAACCCCTTCTGCCACAGGCTTCAATTGCTTTTCAATGTAGTGTTGATAATCAATATTTTGAATTTTTCCTTCATAGGGTTGAGGACCATTGGTTGAAATGTAATATTCGATCTCTTTAATTCTTTTTCTTCCTGATGGATCCAAAATTAAAGCTGCACGCACATGCGGAGGAATCGCCTTGATATATTCAGAGGCAGGCTTTGTTAATCTCTTTTTATACACCAAATCCTTATCATGAAGACCATCTTTTAATTCAGTAACTTTAGATTTAATCATTTCAATAATATCCTTATCATGAAATAAGTTATCAAATAGTTCAAATTGAAATTGTTTTGCTAATTTAGTCCAATCAGAGCGCACAACCTCTAACCCTTTAAACTCTAACTCCTCCTCACCAGTTCTATTTTGGATAAGTCCTGCATATCTTTTTTTAGCACCACCTGTCCCTCCTCTCATAGGTGGAAGATAAAATCTTTTGTAAAATTTTTCAAATTCAAGCTCAAGCATAGAATCTACGTGAAATTGATTTTTTAACATTTCAGACAGAAACTCATTAAGTCTTTTTGCTCTTAATATGCTTTTATCATAAGGGTCTGAGACTTCATTTTGTTTTAACTTATAAAAGATGGAATCAGTATCTCCGTATAGTACTTCATATCCCTCATCAATAAGGTAATCCATTGATTGTCTTAATATCCATTGGCCAGTACCAGTAATGGCTGAGGGCAGGTCTGAATTGTAAAACCGAGACCCTCCTGATCCCATCACACCATAAAAACTATTCATCAATATTTTTATTGCTTGAGACAGATGAGCATCTTGATTATCTTTTGCCTTTTGACGTTTCGCTAATAAGGTCTTAATAAAGTCTGGCAAGATATGTTCAGACTTTGAAAAGACATGCCCAGATGGAGTTTTTACAGGATTAATATCTTTTAATAAATTTGATAGAGGATCTATTTTAAAGGTATTTATAATTGTGGGATAAAGAGATTTAAAGTCGACCACAATAACATGTTCATGTAATCCAACCTTAGGGTCTAAAACATATCCACCTGCTGCTTGCCCTTCTCTGTTTATATCTAATATATTTGAGGCAACGAAACCTTTTCGATGTACTTTAGGTAAGTAGAAATGATCAAATGCTGCTGTTGAGACTCCTATTCTATCAAGTAGCATTCCTGAAATTTCAACTCTAATAAGCAACATATTTATAATATTTAATTTTTCAAAGATATCTAGGACCAATTTACAATCAAGCAGATTATATTTAGCGAGAGCTTCTTTATCTTGATGAAAGCGTCTTTCTATTTCACGTACCTTTTCTATTCCTGTAGATTCAATGTCTTTGTTAATATTCAAAACTTCATGAGCTACTGTATCTAGTTTAAAATTTTCGAATTGATAAAATGCTCCCCTTAGAACAGGAGGACCATCGAGAATAACTCGACCATCGAGACTCGCAAACCAGCCGGAACCTCTTTTCTCTTTAATATAAATATCTCCACTATTTCGACCAATTTTCATCGATATTTTATACTGATCACATTTTTTCTGTAAGAAAGAGAAATCAAATCCAATAACATGCCATCCAAGTATAAGGTCAGGATCCCAAAGGGCAATTAATTCAATAAACTTATGGAGTAATTGTTTTTCATTTACACAGAACTCAAGATATGGACAATTTGTTTTTCGATCTGCTCCAACCATCAAAACTTTATTCTTCGTTTCATTGCCACCTGATTGATAAAAAGCGATTGAAAATAAGTCATTTTTTATTGATGTTTCAATATCAAGAGACATGATTTCAAATTGAGGTTTAAAATTTGCGGCCCTTATTTCTGGATTTTTAAATGTCAAAAGACCATTAGGGTTTTCTGCTTCGCCTAAAACCTCGATCGATCCATTAATATATCTTTCCATAAGATATCTATCGGTATGTCTCACATCAGCTTCATAAGTTCTTTGACCAGCATCTTTTAGCTGATCTCTGGCCTCATAAAAGTCTGCTTGAGTTTGAAAGTAAAGGCCTTCAACCTTTTTACCTCCAAAACTCTTAAGGTTTAAAGTTTTACGCTCAAAGGCCTTAGTAATAGCGCTGCAGTCAATTCCCTCTTCAACAAAGAAAACAGGCTTCTGGGTGTCTATTTCTACTAAAAAGGGTCCTTTACCAGATTTACAAAATAAAGAAATAATGGCCTTGCCATTTCTATCGTGGGTTTTCGTAGATAGAATGAATCCTTTAACTTGTTGCATAATGTATTAATATCCTATAAAACCTTATAAAAAAACATCTAAATACTAATTATGACAGAAGAAACACCACAAGCTCAAATTATCAAATTCACCTGTGACAAGATGGTTGTAGGAAAACTATTAGTTGATATATTGGCAGAAAAATCCAACCTCTCAAAATCCCTCATAAAAAAACTTATGATGTATGGAGCTGTTCATCAAACTTATAAGAAAAAAAGAAAAAGAATCAGAAAGGCAAAAACTAAATTAAATTTAGGAGATGTAGTTGAATGCTATTTTGATCCAAAGATTCCACTTGATCACGATTATGAATTCACTCCATTATACGAAACGAAGCATTATGGGATTTACTTAAAGCCCGCAGGAATACTTTCTCAAGGAACTGACTATGGTGACAAAAGTAGTATTTTCAGACATGTTGAAAAGCTTCGTAAAAAAGCCTATCTCGTTAATAGATTAGATAAAGAAACAGAGGGCCTCGTTATAGTAGCCTATGATTCAAGAACACAAAACTTCTTCCAGGAAATGTGGAAGAAAGGTGTAACTAAAAAATACCAGGCAATAGTCCTTGGTGAACTAGAAGAGAAAGGTACCTTTGACTTTAAAATTAATACTAAGGAATCTACTACTCATTATGAATGTATAAAAACGATAGACAATAAATCCTATGTCGACATTTCAATCGAAACCGGCAGAAAACATCAAATCAGAATTCACTTTTCTAAAGCAGGCTTCCCTGTCATTGGCGATCCAAAATATGGAAAGGGAAATAAAAATAGAGATGGATTACAATTGATTTCTTATCTTCTTGAGTTTACAGACCCCTACACTAATAAGATGGTTAAAGTATCACTTCCAAAGGACAGACATTTATTTTAATTTTAATCTAAGTTTTTGAGAAATCTTCTGTGGGTTCGCTTTCACCACCTCCACCAGGAAGTGATTTCCTGATGGAAGTGGAAACGTTGATTGATATTGATTATTTTATAGTGATTATTTTTCCTAAGTTGATGATGTCTCTGCCGTAGCCTGAAACTTTGCCATCTTCATTTAGGATTATATTGCTTTCTCTTCCTCCAGCGGAATCAAGGATTGTGATATGGAAATAACTTCCATCTACAATCATGTCTGTAACTAAAACATCTTGTAGGTATTCATCAGATTTTCCTTCATTGATAACTAAACTTAGTACAACCTGATCTCCTTGACTATAAAATGATGCAAGGTCGTGTATGTATTGAGGGGATACAGGTAATTGAATAAAAGCATGACTCTCTAACTCTGGATCAGCATGATTATCAGTGTTAGGTAGCCTTGGTGCTCCATGATTTTCAGGAAGATTATTTCTTACAGGATGACTTGTAATCGTTTCTCGATGAATATTAAAATCATTCATCGCACTTCGTTTACAGTCAGCAACATAAGGAAAGTTTGCACCTTTGAATAACTTTTTAGATAAACTGATCACACCATGTTTATTTTTTAAGCACTTCACAACTTTATCCATGATAACTTTTGCACTACAATTCGGAATATTTCTTTGAGCACAGTAAGCTTGAACCTTACTATTATATTTATGATAGTTTCCATTTACACTGGCCATTAGCCAGCACGAGCCCGTTTGTCCCTGATTCATATATCCATCTGCTGTAACTCTAATTCGATTATTAAATTCACGAATTTTTTCTCTAGCCATTCGTAACTCTTGTGCCTTTTGCCAATTTCTTCTAATTACACCATTACTTTGTGCGAAACAATTAAACGATAGCAAAAATAAAATACTCAGTAGTAACTTCATTTGAACCTTCCTTTATATTTAATTTAATTTTATATTAATATTAAAATGCTCTAACATCACTGACGCTACAAAAAATCTCATCCCCGTGGTGATTCTTCCAACCTGTAATTTTATTAGTTCTAAAGTCCCATTTAATTTTTCGCTCCCCTTCTCCCCAGGAGTTTATAACAGTTAATATTTTGCCTGAATAAACATTCCACCTGTCAGGTTTCACATCGATTAGTGTGATAGCATGATATCTATTTTCATCACAAATTTTTAAAACAAGCCATATAACCTTTCCATCCTTTAGATCTTTTTTCATCTTTTTTAGCAGCTCCTCTCCATTTGAGGGAGCATTAAGGGAAGTTGCTGTCTCAACTTCGAAATAAAAGTCCTCCATGTCAATAATCATCTCATCTGTTAGTTCATCAATAGCAATATAATTTTTTTCGACTAGGTAAGATAAGTTCTCTAGAACAGGAGTTTCTTCTAATTCATGAGGATTAACTTCTCTGACGACATCTCTTCCAGAATCGAAAGCAAAAACTAAATTGCTCGAAGTACTATAAATTGTGGATAAGATACCTAGGAGTATTAATAAAGATTTCATTGCCTGCCCCTTAGTTTAATTATTATCTGTTAAACCTAATTGAATCTTACGTTGAAATTGTGGCAGGCAAGAATCAATTAATCGCTCTTAAAGGCTCATAAGTTTTTAATTTTATGTTTAAATAAGTGTTTGGATTACAAGTTTTACACCTAAAAATGATTGAACCTGTAAAGTATTGAGTCTTAATCCAAGAGTTTACCTTTCTGATATGGCCAGAAGATAATAGCGGAAAGAGGACCTTCTTACTCCCTAGGCCTTTGCTAAAGAGCTTAAAGCAAAATCTGTGGTCACAAACCCCTCTTAAAATACTTATAGCAAATACGAGAATAGGGTATACGGAATATATCTTTTAAATAGTAGTTATATTGATGACTTGGAAGGGTATTTATTTTTATTTGGTTCGATACAATTTGTATGTGGATGGAGATTCCTCTTGAAATACCCCGTTATATTTTTGATTTTGCTTATATGGTACCAGTTCTGGCCACCTCCACCACCATATTACACAACGCCCATATCATTATATAAATACGAAATATTTCAATTCTTTTTACCCATAATGTCTCGAAATTCAATGAAATAGAAACAAGTTTGACGAATTTTTGTCAAAAGGAGGAACTATGTCTTTTAGGAAGTATGATGATTCAATTAAAAGCAGGATAATAAAAAGTGGAAATCCAAACTTGTTTCCAGAATTAAAAATCCCAAGGATGATGACAGCATTGTACTGGATCAAAAAAGCAAAAAATAAGGAATGTTTAGACGAGATAAATTACGACAGGCACTCCTGGATAAAATAGAAAACTACAAAAAGAATTAAATAAGGAAAGCAAGGTTATGCGTTTCTTTAATTTTCCAC
>JABGXW010000117.1 GCA_018675575.1 Bacteriovoracaceae bacterium
AATAATCATAATTTAAATATTTAACAAAATCTTGATGTATTTTTCCAGATTTTAATTTTTCAAGTAATGCCCCTTGAGTTGGCCTTTCGCCGATATTATATAATTGATAAGGATCTAGGCCGTTTTTGATTATTTCTTGGTAGAATTTTTTCCTTTTACTGTGCTTTTCTAATAATTTTTTATAATTTTTTGCAATATCTTGTCCAAGTTCTGCTTGGATAAGTCTTTTCCATCTATGTGATGTGCTTGGATTCATTATGAAAGGATTTAGCAAATAAGAGAGGTGATTATTTGAGTTTTGGGGAGTGTTGATCTGTACACTGTCTTGCTCACTTTTAAATGCTCCGCCTGCAACTGCCTCAATACCTGAATTGGCGACAAGGTTAACTGCTGGAAACAAGTGATGAGATAATTTATCTGCTAATAGGCCTGAAATGCTGCTGCTACCAGGAGTGGGAGCAGATAATTTTCTATTATTTAAACTATGGCCATCATTTCTCATATGGCAGCCTCTTATTATTAATGCATTATCTAGGAGGCCAGAAACATTCTTTATGCCTTTCGATGTTAAAGTCGTCTCGTTCCAAAAACTAGGCATGAGTAGGCCATTAACTTTAGTTCTTTTATAACTTAAGCTCGATGCGAGGTTACTATTACCCTTATTCATAAATGAATTAACAATCATAGGGTGAGGCACAAAAGAACTTTTGGTAAAGGGTGCAATTGGATTATCAAAATTCCAGCGAGAGGGGCCTCCCGCTATATTTATTTGAATGTAATTAATATTTTGATTTTGATTTGCTGCTAAAATTTTTGGATTGAGGGATGAGTAACTTATCGTTGACAAGGCTCCGTATAAAAATCTTCTCCTCGATAAATTACCCATTTTAAAGCTTATTAATTATTTTTTAGAAATCTTTAATTCTTTTGAATAAGGTTCTGTTATAGTCAGTCTGCCTGCTGCAACATTTTTTAATGTTTGAACAGCTCCAGAAGGCCACTTAATCACTAGTTTATCAACTTTGTTTCTGTCTTTTAATCCAAAGTGAAGTATCTTTTCAGATTGGGCAGTGCCGCTATTACCTATAAGGTGACGTAAATAGGATTTTCCGCCAATATCAGCAGTTACAAATGCACCAATAGCATTAGAGTTAGACTGTGAACCTTTAAGTTTTAAAACTAAACTCTTGCTCTTAGTATCAGTCTGATTGATAAATGCCTGCACAGTTTCAAATCGAACAGATCTAAGACCAGGGTCGCCGTTTCTGATTAGCATATCCATTTTTCCGTCTTTATTAAGATCAGCAGAGGCGATGATATACCCATCTGCAATACTGTCTATGCCTTCAAGAAAGCCTATCTCAGTAAATTTACCGTTACCATTATTTCTAAAAAGTCTATTTCTCTGAAAACCTGCAAGATGAGAACCTCCTGAATTTTGCTCTTTCGCATTAGCATCTAAAAGGTTTCCTTTGAAACTTGTTAACACTTTCATAAAATTAGAAGCAGTATAGTCTGAAGTCATTTCATAACTTAATTGGCTATAATCTGATTGTAATGCTCTTATAAAAGTACTTGAAAGATCTTGCTTTCTTGTATTTCCTGACCACAATCCATTCACAACATAAATATCAAGTAGTCCATCGTTATTATAATCAACGAATTCAACACCGGCCATTCCTTCTCCTGCCCATTCGAGTCCAGACATGTCAGTCACATCACGAAATTTCCCTTTCCCTTGTCCTCCAAATATTCTTAATCCATTTCGTCCATAATCAATAAATTCTACTCCACGCCAATTTGTACCACAGGACTGACTCCATCTTTCGGCAGCAACAAAGTTCACATTGGTAATAGCAAAATCTAATTTACCATCATTATCTAGATCACCTTGAGCAAGGCTCATAGAAAGATCACTATTCACAATACCTGTTATCTTTGCGCTCTCAGAAAAATGTCCAGTTCCATCGTTTAAATAAACTGGACTTAAGTTGCCTCGGTCATCAAGAACAATGATATCCATGTCGCCATCTTGGTCTAAATCGACACTGGCAGACGCATGGGCAAAGAGATACTCTAAACCAGAATAAGTAATATTTTCATCTGTTCTGTCTGTAAAAGTTTTTGAATCACCATTGTTTAGAAAGAGCCCTTGAACTTGAGCCCCTTGAGTTGTTCCAGCATCAGAATTTCCAATAAATGTAAAATCTAAAGGACCAGGGAAACCAACATAAAGGTCTAGTTTATTATCACCATTAAAATCAGCAATGGCAGCAGGCATAGCATTTCCTGACATTTTTCTATTCTTAATTAATTTATCAATTTTTTTAAATTTTCCCTTTCCAATATTTTCATAGAAAACAATATCTGAGTAACTTCCATGAGTATTGTCTGTTTTAAGAAAATCAGGAACAAATCTCACTAGGACTAAGTCTTCTCTACCGCTATTAAAAAAGTCTCCAAAGATAGCTGTCTTAACTAGTTTGTTTCCCTGCGTACCAACATTTACTTCTTTAAATTTAAGATCTACACCAGCTCTTAATAAAAGACCCTCCTCTCTGGTTCCAATAAAAACATCATGACTTCCGTCTCCATCATAATCAGAAATAGATAGGCCATATCCACCTCGTCTGATGGCCTCAGTTCTTAAGTAAGTAGGAACGACTCCACCGATAACTTCAGCAGTTGCATCTTTAAATGCAGGTCTTCCTGCTTTTACTAATGTCTCACCTTTAATGAGTTCTATTTCACGAATTTTCCAACTACCATCTACTAACTCAACGTCTATAGACCAAATTCCTCTATCATGACGTCTCTCTCCATTCTTTCCTAAACCTCTGAGGTCAAAACGAGAAAGAAGTTTTGCTCTTTTCATTGAAAGATCTGCAGGATTTCTGAATCGTACTGGAGAAATAAATTTAATTGTTGAAAGATCAAAGTCTACTATCGATGAAAAGCTTGAGATATATTTTGTAATGCTTTGTTTGGCATTAGCGTAAGGCATTGTTCTTTTTTCTAAAGACCAGTTAAATTCTTCAATGCCCTCTTTCGTGTCTCTTGCAATGGGGTTAATTCTCTTATCAAATAAAAATATTGCATTATCTTTTGCTAATGATTTTTCAAGCTTATCTAGCTCACCATTTTTGAAGGCAGCTTCAAGATTGTAAATAATATCTTTTTGGATAAATTCAAATTGTTGTTCATCGGCAAGGCATAACTTTTTTATATTTTTATGACTATGCCTTTTGGCCTTTCCACCAAAATAAGGTGAAATCTTATTCGGATCTATTTCGACATTGATTTTAGCAAGAATTTCTTGAAGCACGGCCTGACCTGACATCTTTTTACTGTCATCAGATTGATTGGTAAGTGATTCGTTGCTTTTTGTGCATGAGCTTAGTAATGATCCAATCAAAATAGGTAGGAAGATTAGACGTATAAAAGATTTCATAGTTACCTCGTAATTACTTAATATCTAATTTAATTTAGTTATATATGTTATCATAATAACGAGTATTTTATAGAGAATCCAGTTTTCATGGACTTACTGAACTGTGATCTTACTCATTATATTGATATCCCCATTAGCGAGGAAATCGGGGTAATTTAAGTGAAATATATAATTAATCATGGCCATCTAATTGAAATCACAGCTTAGAACTCCCTTCAGTCGCTTCGTCCTGAGAGTATTGTTTTTGACTCACGCTGTTGTTGTGGGCAATTTATCAACTACTTATGGTGCTGAAACTCAGGTGTTTAAAGTCATTAATGACAAGTATTTGAGTCAAATTAAACCCTTAATTACAAATACTTGTCTCTCTTGCCACGGAGAGGGGAAGTTAAGTCCTTGGTATCGTAATTTTCCTTTTGTCCGAGGTTATATTGATAATCATATATCTAGGGCGAAGGAGAAATTGGAGATGAGTCAGGGCGTTCCATTTAAAGGAAAAGGTAAACAGTCAGATATTTTTTGGTCAATAACGCAATCACTTGAAAACGACCGGATGCCGCCATTTAATTTTAATATAATGCATAGAGATTTAAAATTAAGTAATGTAACAAAACTTAAACTTATAAATTGGTTCAAGCAAAAGAGATTAATTTTACTTAAAGAGGATCTTTAATCACAGCATGAGATGAAGTGATGAAATGGAATATTTCAGAGCATAAATGTTTATAACAATGAAAAGATTGGGTCAGCAACTTCAAAAACATCAAGGTTTAAAAGAATTTATCTTTAGTATTTTAAAAACTGATTGGTATCAATTTGAAGATTTAGGAAATAAGTATTATAAATAGTGAAATTAATTTTTCTGCAGTCTGAAATAATTTTCGATTAGATTATCAACAAGTATTTCATTCCCTTTATCAGTAAGATGTCCAAAATCTCCAGCAAAAGAGTCAGCAAAGATGTCTTTATAAGAGTCATTCTTTATCGAATTTTTAAAATTTGCTTCATTGTCAATAAACAAGGCATTTTCGTTTATTGATTGAAAAATTTTCTTGATGGGTCCAATCGGTCTTAGGGGATAATTCATTATTAGAAGATTACTTTTTGAGTCTAGAATCATTTGATAAATTGAATTCAAATTCATAATAATCCTTTTTGAAAAACGTTTTTCTTCTATTTGTGATATTGCAGAATTTCCTTTCGCACTCGTATAGGCCATAGAGAGAACTTTTTTACTTTTTTCTTCTTCTCCTTCCTTATTAAGTAAGGTTGCATACTCTAGTGCAGAATATTTATCGAGTTGATTGTTAAGTCTTGCTTTCTCAAATAGATTACGAGCCTTTTTTATATCTCCAAATGATGAAAAATAAAATGAAGCAAGTTCTGCAGACATGTTATCAATTTTGCTTAAATATTCTAGTTCATCCACGACACCATAAAAATTTTTTAATTCATGATAGATTGATAAACGGGCAAGTCTTAAAGCATTATGGTGCGGATAATAGGAAAGAGCATGATTAATTAAATTTAAGATGTCTAATTGATCTTCTTTATGAAGTTGATAAAGAGTGATCAACTCGTCATAAGTTGAAGCACGCATTTTGACATTAAATGCATAGAGTATTTTTAGCATTGGATAAGCTATCTTAAAATTTCCAGTATTAATTAATTTGATTGCTTGATCTTCAAAATTATTATTTTTTAAATCCTTCAGATATAATAGGAATCTATAGGTAAACAGTTTAGATGCAAATGTATTACTTTCAGTAATCAGAGCTGATAATTGAAAGTCATCATTAATACCGAGCATAGTGATAACGGTGTGAGGTCTTGTATGTTTAATTATTTTTCTTATATTCTTTTCAAAATAAAATGTTGTCACACCGGTTTTACCAAAATCATAAACTCTATATTTTTGAGGATATAATTGGTCAAGACGAGTCTGTAGATGTTTTGGATATTGACCATCTGTTGTCGATTCGCCTATGCAGACGACTCTATGTTTTCTTTTTTCAACTTTAGTAGCATCTAGAATTGAAGATAATTCACTTTTAGTATAGGAAAATTTAGATGAAATATTGATAAGAATTTGAAAACTAATTTCTATGAATATGAATATTGAAAGACAGATAACCAAAGTATATAGTAGTGTTTTTTTAATTTTCATGAAAATAATTTTAACTCCGCTAACCTCTATTTTCAAGCAAGTGAAAAATTGATCAAAATAATACTCTGCAAATGAAGAGAATTGAGCGATAATATAATAATGAAATACTGGATTCGACGCCTTGCTATTTATAAAATCATATCGTCTCAAGTAGAAGACGTGGGGCATTCCTCATTTAAAAATATTATTTATAAATTAGGAGCCTCACTTGCGAGAGACTTAGAATTTCCATTTCAAATAAATATAGAAATATCAAGAGCTTGTAATTATAACTGCCCTTTTTGCGCTCGTACTGAAGCTGACTTATCAGGAAATCATATAGATTTTGAGCTTGTTAAAAAGATTGTTGATGAAGCAACATATTTGAAAAAACCAACTTTATTTGCTCTCCATATGTGGGGTGAACCTTTGCTAAATCCTAAATGGGCAAAAACCGTTCGTTATATTAAATCATCTACCACCAAACATTCTGTCACAATGACAACAAACGGATTTTTGCTAAATGATAAAAATATAGAATCTATTATTAAATCTCAATTAGATCAGGTTATTATTTCTCTTCATACATTTGATCCGAATATTTACAAAGTTAGAATTGGTAAAGATATAGATATTAAATTAATAGAACAAAATATCTCGAATTTATTGCAATCTGTTAAAGTTCAATCTAAGAAAACACGTGTGATTATTCGATTATTTTTGAGTTCCGAGGAAAGAAAGATTCAAGCTGATAAGATCCAATATTTCAAAGATAAGGGAGCAGTTTTTGAGTTTGATTTATATGATAACTCGGCAGGAGATAGGAAGGACTGGAGCGAAATTGAGCCTGTACTTGATCAGGTTAAAAGATGGCCCTGTTATCATCCTTGGCTAACAGCAACAGTAAATGTCTATGGGGAGGTCACAGTGTGCTGTGTAGATAGCAAGATGGCCTTAAAAATTGGTAACTTGACCGATATTAAGCTTGGCTCTATCTGGAAGGGCGAATTGATCAAAGATATCAGAGGTGAACATAAATTGGGGCAATTTTCAGAGAAATGTAGTATTTGTAAAAATTGTGATACTTGGGTCAGTAAACCTGATATTTTCTTTAAATAAATCGTTTAATTTCAATAATTAACGGTACTGAGCTTTAACTTATGAATCTTGTATTGATTTTACAAAAGCATGTTATAGTTTATTTATATATCGACATTAATTAATTGAACTAGGTTTTTATATGAAAAATTTATTGAGAACACTTCATAATGACCAGAAAGGCCAGTCTGGTTTTTCCTTAGTTGAAGTTATGATTGCCGCTGGCATGCTTGGTGTTGTTTCACTTGCTGTGATGCAGATGACGACGAATATGCACAAATCAACCAAAAGTATTGAGCAGCAAAGTTCGTCCATGGATCTCCTTACCCTAACTCAGGGAATCCTAAGTGATGAAGTGTCTTGTGCTAACACATTGACGGGTATCACTTTAAGTGCTGTTGGTGGTGACGTTGCTGAGATACAAGATAAGCTTGGTAATGCGATTATTTCAAATGGAACTGTCTTTGCCGCAGGAACGCCTGGAGCATTATCTGTAACAGGTATTAAAATTCGAGGTTTCTCTACAGCACCTCAAAATCCAAGAGTTTATGATACTAATTCACCTAGAAGACAAGATTATAATGATGCAGTGGGTGTCCCACATCATATGGGACCTGCTGATATTGAAATCACTTTGAGAAAATCATCAGATGTAACAGATACAGATCAGGAAATTCAAAGAAGGACACTTGGACAAGCTACAAAAATTATCAGAGTAGGAATTAATGTTGTGACCTCAACAGGCTTTGTAATTGAAAGTTGTTTTGGTGACCAGGACCGCTATATTTTGGCCTCTTGTAATAGTTTAAACGGTAAAATTGACGGAACGGGAAAATGTGTAGAAACCCATGTGGGTACAGGAGCTGGTGGTGAAGCTCTCGGTCAATCAGGAATGAGAATAGGTAATGCCCTTTCTCAAGATGTATCTCAGGCTAACAGAAACAGTGTGCCACTAAAAATCTTACGAAATGATGACCCCACTGATCCTGCAACCGGCGTAAGAACTGTCTTACTTATAGATGAAGATGAAATCCAAACCGTTAGAAATAATGTCGCTGTTGGTTCAGTACTTAAACTTAACGAGGAGGGTGGTACGGTTCAAGTTGGATCGGGTACTCTTGGGGACTTGCTGGTACCTGGAACATTATCAGTCACGGGTGAAGGAACAGGTGCTACAGATGTTTCGCTCGGAAATGATAACACAGATAGAATAGTCATCACTGGTACTACCAGAATTACTGGACCAGGTGTAACCATCGGTGACAATTCTACTCAAGTCCGCATATCAGGATCCGGGATAGACTTATTAGGGCCAGGTCTAATAAGAATAGGTAATGATAATGCAGATACTGTCACTATACAGGGAAACCCAACAACACTATTGGGGCCTTCTATCAGGGTAGGTGATAATAATCTTGATGTTGTCACTATACAGGGAAGTACAAACCTTCTTGGAAATAATATAAATATTGGAGACTCGCAGAGTGATACGATTAATTTAACTGGAACCACAGATATTAATGGTACAACATTACTAAGAGGGACTAATATCACGATAGGTGATGGCAATCTTGATCAAATTACACTGCAGGGGCAAGCAACGTTAACCCCTTCTCCACCATTAACCGCAGCTGACAGTGCAATTCCAACAATGGGCACTGTCAGAGTTCTGTTGGCAACTGTTTTAGCTCCGGAGTTAGGCAGTTTTATGGGTGTCCTGGCTGATATCATGGCCGCTAATTTAACCAATGATTACGCTATACAGACTCAAAGAAATTATACTTGCAATTCTATAAGAATCGCGAATAAAAGTGGGGTTTATACCACCAAATCAGGCACATGTGATTTTAATACTCCTGATACCCGTTGTGATGCTAGCAATGTATGTAGTCAAGTGTGTATCGGAAATATTTGTAAAACATCTTGGCCAGGCACAGGTAGTGGTTCATGTTCGTACAAACATTATGTTTATCGTGGTGAGGACATAAATCCTTCCAATTCAAATCAGGGGAGTTATGATGTGAGTTACGACTGCCCAGCAGGATTTGTTGTAACTGGACACAGAATAAATTACATCAGAGTCGCCTGTGGGAATCATCAATGGCGTTCCTATCTTAAATGTTGCAATTAGTTTGAAATTGATTATTTTTGAAAAACGCAATTTTTCAAAAATAATCATCTATCTTACGTATTCATTTTTGTTTTTTATCATATGGGGACATTCCCCCTTTATTGTTACTGATACATTAGAAGGTATAATTAAAAATCCTATCAATATATCAAGCATAAAGAGAAATACAGGAAATCATGAAGGATTTACTTTAATAAGAAATAATCACCCTCCTGTTTTAGTTGCTAAAACGCACAATAATTCTTATCCAATTCTTATGAGCAATAGACACTCAGGCTTAATATTAACTCCATATAAACTCTTGAATGAATATTTAAAATATCCTGAAAAATTATATATAATATGGCATTTTATATTTGGCCTATTACAAGTCTTTTTACTTGAATTATTTGTAAGAAAAAAGTTTTCTAACTCAAGGATTAGTTTTATATCCACAATGTTTTTTGCAATTAATCCATTGACGGTTATGAGCTATGCATTTTTTATAACTGAAATCGTTACTATCAACTTTTACCTGTTAACATTAAATATATTAGAAAGTAAAAAAAAGATGAGGTACAGAGAGTTTACAATGGGGTTATTATTATCATTAGGCTTTTGGTCGAGGGTTAACTTTGTCTGGTTAGCCGCAACATTAATACCAACAATTAAAAAACTTAAAAATAAAGAAATTTTTAAAATTTGCATTATAGGGTTTTTAATAACCCTTCCTTATCTCTATATTATCGACTATCAAGGATTAAGTAGAAATATGAGAGAGATCTATGGTTCTTCTGGCAATATGCTTACTTCTTTATTTCATTTTGTCTCCCTCTTCTTTATGTCGTCGGAATCAGCATCTTTTTTATGGAACGACAATTTTTATAACATTATTAATTCTATGGGATTGAAATACTTCCTTGGAAATTATTTTTTATGGATAAGTTTTTGTATCAGTATCTATTGGGTCATAATCTCTGATAAAAAAACAAAAAAAATGATTCTAGAAAATATAATAACTTTACTAATATTTCTCTCCGCGATGATTATTTCTCTTGGTAGACTTACGACCTATGCTAATTATATATACCCAATTTCAATTTGGTCATCGCTCTTTTTTGGAATCATATGTGAAGATATGCTTAAAAAAGGAAATAAAGGTAAGATTTTGGCCACTTTCCTGTTAATACCCTTAATAATAAATATTTTTACAAGTTATGAAAATATATATAAAAATGGACCCGTGTCGTGGCATGATATGAATATTGCAAAGCAAGTAATGTCTAAAATAAAAGATAAAAAAGTGTATCTATTGGGAGAAAGCGATATTGGCAAATATGATTATTTATCTAATGGAGAATTCAGACCAACCTATTTATTTAGGGAAATATCAGATGGTAAATATAAATCACTAGGTGACGTTCTAGAAAAAAAAGGAAAAGGAACGATTGCAATACCTCTTAAAGATGAGTGGTCTGGTTGGTATATCGTTTGGGGTGAAATTAAACCATCTGAAGTAAAGAGACTATCTAAGTTTTATAATATTAATATAACCAACGAAATATTTATTAACAAAAGAGGGCGTACTTTGTATTGGATATTTGATTTTTCTACCAAAGATCAGGAAGCTCATGAATGATTTTATGTTAGAGTAATAAAGCTAAGAACTAAAATATATAAGGAATGTAAACAAGAATGAATAAAAAAATATCTATTATATATTCATTTAGAAATGAAAGTCCTGTTCTAGAAGAGCTATTAAATAGGACAATAGAAGCTTTGTCAGGTTTTGATTATGAAATTATTTTTGTCGATGATAATTCAGATGACGGATCAAATGAATTTCTTTTAGAAAAGTCAAAAAAAAATAATAAAATAAAAATAATTACCATGAGTTCTCGGTTTGGCCAAGCTCAATGCCTAATAGCAGGACTTAGACAAATGACAGGAGACGTTGCAATATATTGTGACGCTGATCTGCAAGATTCTCCTGAATTGTTTAAAGAAATGATATTGTCTTGGGAAAACGGGGCAGAAGTTGTCAACATGGTAAGAACAAAAAGGCGTGGTGAAAATTTCTTAAAGATGATTTTAACAAGATCTGCTTATTTAATATGGAATAAATGTTCTAAAATAAATATCCAAGTTGAAGTGGGGGATTTTAAATTATTAGATAAAAAAGTTGTTGAAAAACTATGTGCTCTGAGGGAAGAAGATCCTTTCCTTAGAGGATATGTACAATGGTTAGGCTATAAACAAGTAAATTTGCCCTATTGCAGAGAAGCTAGATCTGCTGGGAAATCTCATTTTCCATTCTTTGGGGGGGATCCAATCGAGACATTTCTTATAGGATTAACTTCATTTTCAATTACTCCTCTTTATATAACTATCCCATCATTTATAATATCTATGCTGGTATCAATTTTATATTTATTTTTTCAAAATGAATTTAACATATGGTTATATCTAGTTGCTTTATTGTTGAATTTACAATTTTTATGTCTGGCCGTGATAAGTATTTATATTGGCCGCATTCATTTTCAATCTAGAAGAAGACCTCTCTACAATATTCGCTCAACCATAAACCTTAAAGATCCTGAGAAATGAAATCGAGTCTAACGATAATTGTTCCAGCTTTGAATGAAGAAGAAAATCTTGAAGATGTAATCAAAAAGATCATTAAATATTCTCATGAGAACTTTAATAAAACTGAAATTCTAATTTATAATGATGGAAGTACTGATGATACAGGTAAGATTGCCGATAAATTAGAGAAAGAAAATAATATGATAAAAGTTGTTCATCATGAGTTACCACTTAATTTAGGATATATTTTCAAAGATGGACTATTAAGGAGTCATTCAGATTATATAGTCATGATTCATGGACAAAATGATATAAGACCTCATTCTCTAGAGCTATTGTTCACTCAAAAAGAAGATATCGTCATTCCTTATCAAGTCAATACTTTTGAGAGGCCATTACTTCGTGCACTAATATCTAAGGCCTTTGTGAAGATGTTAAATATTATATTTGGACTCAACTTAAAATATTATAATCATTATATTTTGTTTAAAAGAGAATTGATAACTGATTTGAACGGAATGACGTCGAGTTATGCATTCCAAGCAGAAATATTAATTAAAATTTTAGGTGATAAAAAGATATCCTTTGTTGAGATTCCATTTGTTGATGATTTTTCAAATAAAAAAAAGTCAGATGCATTTTCAGTTCGTAATATAGTAGGAGTCATTAAATTTTTTTATAGGACAATATGTGAAATATACTTCAAAAAATAAAATGGAACTAGAGTCTATTAGTAAAAAATTGAAATTTCCAATCGATGACTTGGTTTCTTTCCCTAAATATTTACATATTGAAACAATTAATAGCTGCAATGCTAGATGCATTATGTGTGGAATTAATTTTGAAGAAAAAAGTTATGTTTTAATGTCACATGACCTATTTGCAAAAATCTTAAAAGAGCTTGAGATCAATGCCAAGAATATTGAAAAAGTAATGCCATACCTAGATGGAGAACCGTTGCTTGATAAAGAGATTTTTAACAGGATAATAAAATTAAAAAAAATAAATATAAAAACAGTCAACATAGCAAGTAATGCCAGTTTACTGACAAATGAAAAAATTGATGAATGCCTTCGCTCCGGTCTTGATGAAATTTATATTACTATAGACTCCCTTAACGCAGATACTTATGAGAAAATAAGAACAGGTTTAAAGCTTGAAAATGTTTTAAATAATACAAATAATCTAATTGCAAAACGAAACAAAAACAAATCAAATTTAAAGATAAGAATCCAAATGGTCTTACAAAAAAACAATGAAAATGAAGTTGCTACATTTATAAACTACTGGAAAGATATATTAGGGGAGAGTGATGAGGTTGTGATTCAACGGGGCCATAATTGGGCCGGAGAAGTGAAGCAAGATGTTCTCTTTCCCCATATAGAAAATCTAGATCCATGCATTGCTTTATGGGGGACATTTGTTTGTCATAGTAATGGAGAGGTTCCATTATGCTGTATGGACACACAAACCAAACATAAATTAGGAAGTTTAGAAACAGAAGAGATTAAGCAAATATGGAATTCAGAGAAATTAAAAAAAATGAGAGATATTCATTTATCGAAAAAACGCTTTGAAATAGATATCTGCAAGAATTGTGATCTCTGGAGTGAGCATAAAAAAGAAACGTACTAAGAGGTATTTATTAATACAATAAAATTAAAAAAAATATGAAGTGATACGCCTGATGGGAAATGGTAACATTCAACTAATAAAGGCAAATATGGACAGTGAATTCCTACATGAAAAAAGAAGAGGTGATGAAAAATGATAAAAATAAAATCATCAAAATATATCTGGATCGTAGCATTAGTAATTGGTGTATTAGTAGGAGATTTCACATTTAATAACACCGAAATGGGGGTGTATGAATCTTATCCCAGAAGCTTCTTAGATGATGGCGATCTAAATATTTTAAATCAAATTTTTTATAGTGATGACAAAAAGATGGTTTCACCGACAGGGTATTATTATACCCATCATAATTATGGGAGTGCTCTCTATACAATTCCTATATTATTATATTCAAGAATAATAGGAAAACTAATGGGTTTAGAGCATGATGGTATTAATACTGGGGAAAGGGGCAATAGAAAGAATCTCAAAGTCTTTAATTATAGGTTTGATAGCTTAGAGTTTTTTGGCTCTTTCTATCTTGCTGTCGGTGTTTTCTTATTAACCCTTGTCTCCCTATTCTCCTTGTATAAGAACTTTCTTAAGACTTTTTTGAAAGAAAATAAAAACCATGATTTATATCGTAATCATATTATTGTACTTCTTTTTTCGGGTCCTCTCACTTATTATTTGTTTTGGGCACAATCCACACCTAATCTATTGATTTTTATCCCAATGGGGTTAATGTTTTATTTTTCAAGAAAACTTGAATCTTTAAATGCAAACTTGTATTTAGGCGTCTCTTTCGGATTGGGTTTTATTACGCGTGTCGATTTTTCATTATACGGACTTTTTATTATTTTGTGGTGGATAGAATATAAACCTTCTTTGAGATACTATTTAGCACAGGCTCTAGGACTTTTTCTTTCTGTGTTTCCCTTCGTTATTTATGAAATAAATAGATTGGGCGAGTTTTCATTTGGATATTTTAATACTTTCTATCTGAATTGGATTAACGTCATAGATTTCTACTTTTCACCTTATAGGGGAGTTCTCATTTCTCATCCTATAGTGATAGTCCAAATATTTTTAGGATTGTTTATTTTATTAAGAGAGGGGAAATCCCATTGGAGTAAATGGAAGAGAGAATTATTTGTTTGCCTAACAATTCTTATTTTAAAATCATTATTGCTTTCTTTAACCTATTCACATGGGGGAGGGGTCTTGGGCCCTCGCCAATTATTACAAGATGTAGTTCTACTTAGTTTCTTTACTTCAATTTATAGTTTTGAGTACAAGCAGCTACGACTGCTTTTTGTTCTTGCGTTTATATATAATATTATGTTGTCACTTGTATATGCACATTTAGACTTATATGGATTAAATTTATTTAACTTTGGAGAAAGCTATTTCGATTTTTATCATAATTATATTACTAATATCGGAAATTTTTTGACAAAAATATCTGAAACTTTAAATATTCAAAATCTATATAACTCTATCGTTGTATCCATTCCTATATTTATACTCATGTTTATGATAAGAAATAAAAAAGAAAAATTAGTAGCACCTCTCGTTATCTCTTTGATGATTTTAAATATGAGTATTATTGGAATTGATACTGTTTCAAATAAGGAGAAACTTTCAAAGTATGAAAAAACATCAAACTCTCTAAAGACTTTGATGTATCATGAGAATATTGGATCAATGATTGATAGAATTGATTATTTAAATTCAATGGGAAGATTTACAGAAGCTAAAGAATTTATAAAAATTGTAGTTCGTTACCATAATGAAGTTAAAGATAAGTCTTTTCAAAATACTACAAATAAGAGCATGTGGGGATACTTTCCAAACATTTCTTATGACGGCCATACAAATCAATTACAGGCCATCATTCCTAATGAGTAATGATATTACTTGAAAAAAGATTCAGTGCAGCTTTTTTTGAATGTCATTTCAAGAGGTAAGGTAGCAATAGGAAACGGATCTATTTTAAGATTAAATTTTTTCATAAGCCTTTTTGTATTTTCTAGAGTGTCGAAAATACAATAACTATCTTTTCCATTTGAAAAATAGAAATTAGAATTATAAATAAATGATCCATAAGATGTATTCAGAACAGTATGGTTTTGAACAATAGTTTCTTCTTGACTATTTCTCTTTGTTATACAAGAGCTAAAAATTAAAATCGAAATAATAAGTAGTTTTAATTTCATTTTCTATAAATCACTTTCGGAGATATAACGGTGAGAATCTCTTTTGTACAATGAAATACGAATTTCATCATTTCAGGTTCTTCGTCAATAGACATGGCGTTAAGTTTATTAGGGTCAGATATCTGAGTTAGACTTTGTAAATGTTTCCAATCTTTAAAGCCACAGTATATCTCAGCACCATCAGAAAAATATAATTGATTTTTGATTGTAAAAAAACCTCGGGAAACTACTGACAATGGAGCGTCGATTTTTGGGTCACTAACTTCTTTTTTCATTAAACAGCCCGAAAATAAAAATAAAAAAAGTAGAATAAGCCTCATTTAAAACCTTTTTATTAAGCTATTATCATATATCAAATAAGATTTAAGTAAAGAGATATGCGCGGTGTCTGATTATAAGATAGATTTGTTGAGCGTTTTTGTACGATAATTTTAGGATGCTTATTTTGTCAGAATTGGTATAATTAACCATGATTTCTCGTAGGACTTTACTAAAACTTTTCAGTCTAAATGTCTGTACTACAAGAGCATTTGGACAAAAAAAAGATGAAATTAATCAGCCACATTATATTCAAATTAACTTTTTCGGAGCACCGGCCAGGTGGTCTTTTGACTTGCCATTATTTCCTTATGAGAAAAAAACGACGAATAGAAATCCCACAGTTGCAAATGAGATTATCAGCTTAAACCCATTTGTAACTAAGCTTAAATTAACTTCTATAAATAATGTCAATTATCCACAGATATGGAAGGAGAGTTTTTGCAGCAGCAAAGGGGTTACTGATTTAAATTCACTCTATAATAATTTAGTAACAATTAGAGGCTGCGACATGTCAATAGATGGTCATGAGGTTAATAATCAAAAATTACTATCTCCTTTTGGGGTAGGGGATTCGATTGATGCACATATAGCAAGATACGTTCCTTCTGATTATGGTCCAATACATTTGCTACAGAAGTATTCGCCAATGTCTACTGCTCCCGGTGCGTATAGAAGTAAAGAAGGAGTTTCTGCAATCAATCTGTTCTCTACAAAATCATATGGAGAGAAGCTATTTTCTTTTAAATTCAAAGGTAAAAGAATTAATGCTGAGAATAAAGTATTGGAAGAATTGGCCAAATTAAATGGCTTCAATTATGTTGCCACAGAATTATATAAGAAAGATTTTAAAAAACTTGAAAGTGAATATTTAAGTGCCGTAGATAAATATAAGTCAATCTTAAATGTAAATTACAAAAACTATATAAAAAAAGAAAGAAGAAAAAAACCACTAAAAAACATTAAAGTTAATACACAGGTAACTTCTATTAAAGAAGTAGAACAGAAAATTGGTCATTTATTATATGATGAACATATATTAATCGGTGAGAATATAAGAGAGATTGCATTAAATTTAACATTTTCTAATATGGCAGAAAAGTTTGCAATTTCAGAGGTCATTGCAATTAATGAATTGTCATCCACGTCCCTCATGATGATCGATCCTCCTGAAGGAATAAATTATACCGGATATAATATCAAGACAAAAAAATATGTTGTATTTAAAGATAAAAAAGGAACTTTTGATTCTCATACAGTCGGTGCCGTCGCTGATATTTTAATTATGAATGCATTTTACTTTGTATTTTCGTCACTTCTGAATGAATTCGTTGTCACATTAAAGGGAAAAAATAAATTTGATAATACTCTTATTCACTTAACATCAGAGTTTGATAGAACACCTAATGAAAACCTTTCTGGTTCTGATCATGGATTTCAGGGGCACACTTCTTCATTAATAGGGGGACAATTTAAAGGTACCGAATGTGTTGGAGATGTATATAAAAATTTTTCGGGGCATTCTGCATTACATAAAAGTAATGGGATTTGGGGAGCAGGTGCACCCCTTGAAAAACTAGATAAAAGAAAAATAAGCTATAGAAATATTACTTCTACAATATGCCATATACTTAAAATTAAAAGTCTGACACCAAATGATATAAGTTTAGTATCAATCAATTCTAGTAAAAATATCACATTGCCTGCAGGAAGCGCCAAGAATGTATAAAGTTATTTATATTTTGATGATCCTATCCTCAGGAGCTATGGCCTCCGTTGAAATACAAGAAAAATTTTTAAATAAACATTACCTTAGAAGCTTTCTTCAAACGATCTACGGAAAAGAGATAGAAATACTTTTAAATGAAAAGATAACTTCAAGAGGTGATGCATTCGGAGGGGCTTGTGATCCGTATTCAATTATTGTAGGAGGAAAAAAAACTTTTCGAGAAAATCTTGATTGTCAAAATGGTATGCATGAAATTATAAACTCGCCATTTTCTATGTCTTCACCAATTAGGTCTTTATTATTAAATGAGACTTGTGAAAGAATTGTCTCAAATAAAAAAGCTCTGCGCTATTCATTAGGAGGTGAAATTCCACCGTTTAATTTTAAGAATTTCAAAAAATATGCAGGAATATTCAGACTTAGAGTAAATAAAATAATATTTAAAAAAATAAAGTTAAATAATAAATCACCCTGGGCTTTTACATCTAAAGTTTTTTGTAGGAGCGAACGATGGCAAAAACCATAGCTGTAGCTTTAATTTTGCTCCTGGGATGCAATAAAAAAACAGATTTTTTACTCGAGGAAGATGATCAAAAGTTATTTGAAGTAACCCTCATATTTAAAGAGAAATGTTTACATTGTCATGAACCATACAAGTTTAAAACAAATCGAGAATGGGTGAATTCCGAACTTGTAGTGCCTCGGAATTTAGAGAATTCATTGATTTACACTTCTTTAAGGGGAGTAAGTGTTGCTGGAAGAAAAAACATGCCTATAAATAAACAAGAGATACTGTCAGAAAAGGAATTAGATGCAATAAAAGATTGGATTAACTCATTAAAAGAAATTAATTACCATGATAAAGAAATAGAGATTAATTTTAAAGGTGAAAAAATAAGCAATAAGATACATGTTGAAAAATGTGTGAGACATATTACTCAAAAATATTATCCTAATGTTAGTTATACTTCTTGTAACGCCATCGTTGATTCTTTGACTCTAAAACGTGGGGAAGTAACTAATGATAAATTTATTCTTAGTGCATTAAGAAACTTTCAATTTGTTCATAACTCTTTTTATAAGTCCTATAATTTCAATAAAAACAATGAAAGTTGGGGTACTTTCGAATTATTCGATTCAAGCGAAGCTGCTTATGGATTGACTGCTAGCTTATTCCTTAAGGCAGTCGATTATAATCAAATCTTTCAAGGAAAGAAGTTATATGGACCAATAAGGGTTAAGGAAAAACCTTCTGTCATGTTGGTGTCAAAAAGAGATGATAAGATCAAGCTCAAAAAAGATAAGTTCCTTTGGCTGAATGGAAACGATGATGATAATCCTAAAAAATGGTCTCCCTATCCTGATGAAGTGGAAAGAGGACAGATAAAAGGATTTAAGCAATATTCTTTAAAGAGAAATTTAGTTTTTCAAGCTTATAAGAGTGTTCAGGAGCCTACTCCTTTAGGTGGCATATTCAATTTACATGATGGCCATGGTGGTGGGATCTTAGGCTCTACTGTGTATACAATGCTAAATTATTCAAATAACTTTTTTCAAGTTATGGATGATAAAAGATTCACTATGAGATCATGGTCTAAAGCTATTTTTAATGATTATTTATGTAGAAATTTACCAGTTATATTTAAATATGATGCTCTTGCTAGTGTTGATATAAAATCAGATCTACCATTTAACCGAAGTGTAAACTGTATGCAATGTCATAAATCAATTGATCCTATGGCCAAAGCATTATCATTTGTAAGTCTAGGCCATAATAATACAATAGCTAAAAGGATAGACCTTAAGTCAGAAGAGATTGGAGCGTTGCAAACAATTTTCCCAATTGATGTGAGAAAATCTATGTTGAATGATAAATATAAATCCAATGAAAAAGGTGCTTTGATTTATAGGAATTACGAAGGAAAATTAATTAATCTTAAGTTTGAAAATATAAATGATTTGGGACTAATTATGCTTAAGCAATTAGATCCCTATATTTGCATTACTAAAAATTATTTAGAGTATTTTACCAATTTGACTATTGACTTAGATCAACTCATTAAAAATAGAAACCAGCATTCTGCTAAAGAAAAATATATATATGATGAAATCATTACTTTAGGAAAAAAACTAAAGAAAAATCAATCTCTGAAATCATTAATTAAAAATATCTTATCTCACAATCTCTATCTATATAAAGACAATCAAATCCAAGTGAAGTATAAAAATGATTAGAAAAGTTTATTTGAAATATTTACTCGATAGATTGCGAAAAGAAAGCTTCTTTTCTTTTTTTAAATATGGATATAGATATGTTTTTACATACATATCTTTTAAAACAAACCGAAGCTTTTCTGGCCCAATACAAGGGACATTATGTTTAACCTACAATTGTAATTTGAAATGTAAGATGTGCGATTTACCGATGAGACATCTTAACTATAATAATGATCCGGACTTGATAAATCTAACGCTTACAGAATGGAAACAAATAATTGATGATTTTTCAAAAATGAGTACGAGTGCTATTGCTATATCAGGAGGAGAACCTTTATTGAATCATGAAGTATACTCAATTATCAAATATATAAAAGATTCTAAAATGATTGCCCAAATGACAAGCAATGGATGGTTTATTACTCCAGATGTTGCTGATAAAATAATTCTGTCACAACTCGATGGCATATCCATCTCAATCGATGCAGAAACAGAGAAAGTGCATGATAAAATTAGAGGATTTAAAGGAAGCTTTAAAAAAGCATTTGAGGCCATTGCTAATTTAGATGACAGTAGAAAAAAGTATAAATCAGACATTACAATTAGCATAAGTACCACATTCGGAAAATTTAATTATAACTCTATGAAATCCCTTATCGAGCTCGCTAAAACGTCGGCCACTGATAGAATTGGTTTTATTCCTGTTCATAATATTGCACCTCTACTGAATGATGATGAAATGAATATGTCCCGATTAGAAACAGAAGAAATTTTTATAAAAATAACAGAGTTACAGAACCTTGCAAAAGAAGACAATTTTATAGAAACTTCAGAAAGATACTTGCAACTATTCCATGATTTTTTTCAAGGAAAACCCCTACCTCAAAAATGTATGGCCGGTTTTACGACTTTAGTAGTTGACTGTTATGGAAGAATATTTCCATGTTTTTCTTTTTACGAAATGGAAAAATCTTGGGGAAATATACGTGAGTTCAAAAAGGGACTTTACTCTTTCTGGAAATCAAAAGAAATTCAATCAAAAAGAAAAAGCATTAATTCATGTAGAGATTGTTATTGGAATTGCCAAGTAGAAACTAATTTACTGTATAAATGGTGAATTGTTGAATGAGAAGGGCGATTTTCATGGCCCTTCTTTTATTTTTATTTAGAAGCAAAACCACCGGCTTGACCCTCAATTATTTTAAGAGTTCCTTTCTTTATGTTTTTTAAGATTGTTTTTTGTCCATCTGGCCAGGTTACTGTAAGTTTTTTTGCGAGAGATTCCTTACCAAGTCCAAAATGAAGAACTTTTTGTGATTGGGCAGTACCATTATTAGCAACTAAATGTGTTAAAATCTTCTTATTTTTAAGCTCAATTTCTACGAATGAGCCAATGGCATCTCGATTTGATTTCTTACCTTCTAATTCAACCAGAAGACTATTATTTTTTGCCTTAGAGTTATTTAAATAGACTTGAACAGCTGGATATTTAACTTGGATGATACCAGGGTCCCCATTTCTTAAAATTAAATCCATCTTTCCATCGTTGTTTAGATCCGCTTTTGCGATGATATAACCATCAGCAATTGAATCGACACCTTCAAGATAACCAACTTCAGTAAATTGATTATTGCCGTTGTTTCTGAATAATCTATTTCGCTGATAACCGGCCATTGATGGATGCTCTTTTAGTTTCTTATTATCCCCATAAAGATCTCCAATAAATGAATTTAAAACTCTCATAAAATCAGATTCTGTTTCACCAAAATACATTTCATCAATCAGATAGTTTTTTTGTTCAACCAAAGATCTAATAAAAACACTTGAAATATCTTGATGTTTTTCTGTTCCTGACCATAATCCATTTGCCACATAAATATCTAGTAAACCGTCATTGTTATAGTCGATGAATTCAACACCGGCCATACCTTCACCGGCCCATGAGACACCTGATATCTTTGTAGTATCAAAGAAATTCCCTTGTCCAGCACCTTTGTAAAGCTTTAGACCATTACTACCCATAGTCATTTTCTTAACGTGCCAGTTAGCCGCACAAGATTCTTGCCATCTTTCGGCAGCAACAAAATTAACATTTGTAATTGCAAAATCTAAGACACCATCATTATCTAGGTCGCCACCAGCTGCACCCATGGCCAGATCATTATTTGTCATTCCAGTATTATCAGCAACTTCTACAAATTTACCATTTCCAATATTTTTATAGATAGGGCTTAGGTTTCCTCTGTCATCTAAAACGATAATATCCATATCGTGGTCTTGATCATAATCAATTGAAAGAGCAGAGTGAGGAAAGATCGCCTGTCCTTCAGAATGGGCCTGATAAAGAGTCGTATCTGTGGTATCTGTAAAGCCACCTGTTTTATCATTCACAAAGAGACCTTGAGTCTTCGCTCCTTGCATAATTTTTGAGGCATCACCAATAAAAGTAAAATCTAAACTACCTGGAAATCCGATATAGAAATCTAGAAATCCATCTCCGTTCATATCAGATACTGCACCGGGCATGGCGTTTGAAGCAACGACTCTGTTCTTTATTGGAGATTGTTTTTTCTCAAATTTACCATTTCCTAAATTTTTATAGAATACGATATCACTGAACTTTTCAGATCCTGTTTTGCCATCTTTTGAACTAGGAACAAATCTTACAAGTAGTAAGTCTTGTTTTCCTGTATTGAAGAAATCGGCAAAAACTACAGTTTTAACTAAAGTGTCATTTTGAAGTCCGCTTTCCTTGTTACTCACTTTGATAAATGTACCAGATTTCGTTCCCTTTAATAATGTTCCTTCTCCCCAAGATCCAACATACATATCTTGGAGGCCATCATTATTATAATCACCAACAGCAAGACCATATCCACCTCTTCTGATTGCCTCATTTCTTGTGTAAACTGGTAAAGAAGAAACTCCAACTTCGTAACTTTGTTCCTTAAACGTAGGTTTTGAGGCCACAAGAGTTTCACCATTGAGGAAATTCATTTGTGTTAACTTCCATCCCTCAGAAGTTTTTGAAGCATTTATCTGGATGAAGCTTCGATCGTTTCTTCTGGCTCCACTTTTATCTAAGCCTCTCATATCAAAACGAGAGATCATAACCAGGTCATTCATTCTCATAGTTTTAGCATTACGATTCTTTTTATAGCTCAAGTACTTAATAACTTTTATTTCTGTATCATCAATTTTTTTGAATTGGCTTAAATAGCCATTGATAGATTTTGAAATATTCTTACCTTTTAAGAATGAAGAATTTGAGTGATTCCATGAGTATTCTGAAATATTATCTTTGGTATTGACACGACCTCTCTTTGATAGTTTTCTTAAGTCGTTTATTTTGAAGTTTTTAGAGATAATTTTGGATAACTCTGAAAGGTCTTTATTCTTGAGCATATTTTCAAGTTTAAAAACAGTCTGGTTTCTAATTGAAACAAAATCTTCTTCATCCATGTGACACATGACTTGAGGAGAAATTCCCTTTTTCGAATCTTTGACAGTTCCACCAAAAAATTCATGAAGCTGTGAAGCTGAAATATTCTTGGGGGTTTCAATTTGTTTTTTAATGAGTTTGAGTTTTTCAATACCCTCTTTCAATCCATGATTTGTTGCTACAGCAACAGAATTTGAGGCCAAAAGAGTTACTAATACCATCGCGAACTTTAGTTTCATTACGTGATCTCCAAAATAAAAAATAGTTTTATAAATCTTAACATAAGTTTAATATAAACTATAATACTGAGTTTCGTCGTTATGCCACCTTGCGGTATTGGGCACTTACGTAGTTTCCAGATATGTGGGATTTAGGCTAAATGCCCATCTTTTTTGCTCATCTATTCAAGGGGTTATTTGCTAGTTGAACGCTTACACTTAGGCCTTTACATCTTCAACAAGGAGTATCTAAGTAGGCCAGTTCAAGTACTTTTTGGTATCTTGTAAATGCTGTCAGAGTTTGTTTGTAAATAACATAGCTTTGTTAAATATGCGGTTCTCTAACATCCTTAATTTCTACTGAGCAATGACCAAATTCTTGGAATCGATTATTTTTTAGTTTTACATCGCATGGATTACACTTTCCGTAAAATTGACAAGGCTTAAACAGATCATCGATTTTAAAATTTTCATTGAGTATTGATCCTTGAGGTAAAATTTTATTATACAGATCATGATGGCATCTAAATACATCTCCTTCAGGAGAGATTAACAATTCACTTGTTTTGCATAAACAATCTTTTAAAACAGATGAGAAAACACTATCTTGATAATGATATTGCCCATATTTTTTATTTTTATGTTCTCCCAAAAAATCTTTGGTTTTAAAAAATAAATTATGCTTCTGACATAATTCTTGAGCTTTAGATATTTGTGATGATGATTCAGGATGATCGACTATGAATATTCCAACTGAATAGCCCTTATCATGAAGAAATTTTACTTTATCGACTATGTTATTGAGCTCCATTGTCTCTGGATGATAACTGACTCTAATCGAGGGATAAGGTAAGTCTCTAGAAAACTTCTTATTACTTATGGTATTAGTAAACTTATTCAAATCGAACTGTAAATTTGTTAATAAATCTATTTTTTTTTCTGCATTAATACCATTGAGAATTTTGAGGAAGCCTGAATGCATGGATGGCTCACCTCCTTGAAGAGAAATAGGGAGGTCATTAAAAGAATTAATTCTATTAATTGCAGTTATCCACTCATCTGCATTTAAATGACGTCTTTTAGAATTAAGACCAACGGTATGATTAATACAATAACTGCATGTGAGGTTGCAATTAAGCGTAAGAAATATAGCAATGTAATTATAATGTTCCGGCAAATTAATCAAAACCATCTTAAAAAAACCTTGACGCGCTTAGCTGTTGCTTAATTTATTGGTAAATCATGCTAACCTTATTCCGTGGAAAAGACACTTATTATTAAGACAGGACATTGTGAAACGTTCTATGAAACAGATGACCAGGGCATATGCTCCCTAGGAGATATTTTAAGATCAACCTTCATTTGTAATAGCTTTGAAAATATAACTTGGGTCACTGACAAAAAAGCAATTAAGCTTCTTGAATATAGTAATATTGATAAAATTATTGATATTGAAGAATTTGATTTTAATACGCTTTTTGAATACAAAATTATAATTAACCTTGAAAAAAAATCTTCTATTCTTGAAAAGATTGGTCAAGTGAGAGGAATTAATTTTGACAATTTCAGTTTTGTCCATGAATTAATGCTTGATACCGAATTAAGTTACCAAGAAAAATTATGTAAATTATTAAATATTGAGTGGACGGGGCAGCATTATAGTTTTGACTATCCTTCAATAAAAGGAACAGGAATAGGCCTTAATTGGAAATCAGGGGTTAAAATTCCAGAAAAGCAACTTCCTAAAAAGTTTTGGACAGAATTAGAGAAATTAGCTGCTCCTAAGTATCAAGTCAAATGGCAAAAAGGTTTCGAGGATATTAGCGAATATATCGATTGGATTAATTCATGTGACACGATCATTACTTTAGATAGCCTTGGCATTCATATTGCTCTTGCTTTAGGTAAAAAGATCATATGCCTTTTTGGGGCCACCAATCCCAATGAGGTTTATCTTTATAATCAAGGTGCTAAAATAAATCATTCATTATCTATGGGTGATCAAGAGATGTTAGATAAGAGAAAAGAAATCCTAGAAGAATTAGAGCGACTTGATGATATGTTCAGGTGAAATCTTTAATTGATCAAATATTTCTTCTTGCCTGCCGTAAGTTTTAATATAATTTTCACCCAAATGATAATGTTTAAATTTTTCAGGTCTAATGTTTTCCCGAAAAAGTTCGTCAATAATTCTTGTGCCTAGTCCACCGTTTTTGAGATGTTCTTCTAGGACAATTATTTCTTTATATTCCTGGGCCTTGTCTATTAAGGCCTTTCGGTCAATGGGTTGCACTGTAGAGAAATGAAGGACATCGCAATTTGGGATTGATGAACTAATTTCAAGCGCTCGTTGTAACATAATTCCCGTGGTGCAAATTAATTTTTTACCCTTTCCTCCATGATCAAAAAAGAGAGCTTTACCTATTAGGGGCTTAAAGTCTTTAGTAACTACTTTGTCACCTCCTTTGCCTAGCCTGATATAAACAGGACCCGGAAAATTTTTAGTTTGCTTCATGAGTGATTCCATTTCATGGGCATCACTAGGAGCTAAAATAGTCATATCACTTAAGGGATAAAATAGAGCGAAATCGTCTACAGCGGTATGACTATGGCCTAATGGGCCATAAACGAGTCCTCCGCCATTGCCATAAATAACAATATCTAAATTTTCAGAATAAACATCAAGAGCTATTTGTTCAAAGGCCCTGCGTGTAAAAAATGTTGCTATTGTATTTATATAAACTTTAAATCCTTCTTGAGCGAGACCTGATGACATTGAGACAATATTGGCTTCGCTGATTCCTTCCATGAAAAATTGGTTGGGAAGTTCACTTTTAAATTCTGGCAATGTGTCTTTTCCTAAATCCGAACCGATGAAAAGGATGTTCTTATCTTCTTTGGCCATTGAATAGATAGTGTTGAGACCTGTTTTTCTCATTTCATATTCTCTCTTAATAATTGTATATCTTCAGAGCTAATTTTACTTTTATGATGCCAGTCGAGATTATTTTCGAGTATTTTATTACCTTGACCCTTTATGGTGTGACAGATTATAGCACGTGGCTTTATTTGTTTCATTGATAATATTTCTAATAATTGAGAGGGGTCATTTATCATGTCCGCTTCAAAAGTTTCAAGTCCAAATGAAACCCATTTCTCTTTGAAGTTTTCTAAGGGACATACTTCAGAAACTTCAGCATAAGATTGCAATTTATTATAATCAATTATGAAGGTTAAGTTATTGAGATTGTTTTTATTGGCCGA
>JABGXW010000118.1 GCA_018675575.1 Bacteriovoracaceae bacterium
AAAGAAAGTGATGTTAAAGAACTTTCTTCTATAAACTATTTTGACGTTGAGTTCTCTGCACCTGCCTTTGCCTCTACCAATTCTAAGATGAAAGCATTTTTTGTTTTTGACAAAAACAACCGAGCCTCATGTGAAAAGCTGTACCTTGCATTTGAAAATGAATTTGGAGGTGAGTTGGCGGATGAAATAACTAGTGAGATGTTGAACCATTTTGATGTTGAGGCTATTTCTGATGTTTTTTTAGACTCATTTCTTTTCAGTAGGCATGAATCTCGATTTAGCGTTGGTAAGAAAGTTGCTCCAATTTTTATACCTTTAAAAATTTCTTCTAAGTTAGTTGTATGGATAAATTATTACAAAATATCTAAAGTAGAGTTTTATGGACTTATAAATGATGAACTTAAGCCTGCCCTAGATGAGCGTAAAGCTAAAATTGATGAATTGAGTTCAAACAAGCTTGCAAATATTAATGAGATTGACGAACTGCGGGACGAATTGAGTGAAATTGATGGGTTTGTTGATTTTCTACTTGATGCGCTAGGTTGGTGGGAGATTAGGTATGAGGATGGAGCTTCTCTGAGTTTTTCTTTTCTTAATGATTTTATACTTAAGTCTAAATTCAAGAAAGTTGCTAAGGAGAATTGGTCACTATTGATAAATAAAAAACTTACCTGGTGTAGTACTAGTAAAGATTATTTCAAGGAATAATATGGATACGATAAGACAATATATAGTTGAAGATGTTTTAAAAAAAAGAATGAATGAAAAAGGTGTTTTAGTTGTATTTGATCCTGATCAAACATACGAGGCACTGTGTGTGAATTTAGGAGAGGATGTGTGTTTCATTGATACCTCTCTTAATCCATTGGAGGTAAGATTAGATGTCTTTGAGGCTCTCAACTCAGCAATTAACGGAGGACAAAGGTTACTTATTTATATTCGTGATAAATTGGCTCTTGATGAAGAGTCGTTGCAAGTTAATCCATTCTCTTCGTTTATTAAATGTGGCTCAGTGTTCCCTGAAGGAGATGGAGATAGTTTTTTAAACTTGTGTTTAAAGGCTTGTCCGAATGATTCAGTTCGTATCAGAAAAATATTTTCAGATGTAAAAGGGCCTACATTATCAATGCTTGAGTCGAGTGCGGAGCAAGGGCTGTATCCAATACTTAGAGACCAATTTAAGGTCAGCAGCATAAAGGATATTTTATTAAATCTTTTGATAACTAAGCAACACTGTGATGAGCCTGGTTGGATTGAAGAGTCTAAAGAGTTTTTTGAATCATGTCTTAGTTTTAACTTGTTAAGTAGGTCAAGTGCATTGAAGCCTATACAAGAAGAGCTATGGCGTTTCTTGTTATTTAGTGAGTTTACCTTTGATTTACCGACTAGTCTTCCCGTGGAGTTATCATCTATTCCAGTAGCACAGGAACATGCTAAACCTTTTATTTATGAAGTTTTATCGACCTTGAGAAATGACCTTAGATATCAAAATACATATGTTGAATATGCTGAAAATATAGAGAAAGAAATGAATCTAGCTTCAATTTGCTCAAACATTAATGACTTAGGTGAGCGAGAAACATTTCCATTTGAGGAAAGAACATTCCTTTTAAATATTCTTAATAAGTATAAGGATGGTGATCTTGATTCAGCTAGAGCTGCTATAGGTAAGAGGTATCAGTCTGTTTGGTCAATAAAAGGAGAAAGTCAGATACTATGGACAGTTGTAGAAAGTTCTATAAAGCTAATTGATGTTTGTTCTGATTTATCACTAGAGTATCTTAATCATACAGAAAATATAGGCTCTATTATAGACTTTTATGTGGACCGTTTTAGAGAAGCTGATCGTTATCACCGAGAGTTCGAGCAGTCTGTTTCGGATATGGTTGATAATGAGAAAGAACTTGCAGGGATTATTGATAGTGCGAGATCAAGGTACAGAAAGCTAGCTGGGAACGTGCATGATGCATTTATTCGAAACTTCAAAAAAGAAGGATGGCCTTCTAAGAAACATTATTATAACTCAGAAATTTATCGACGAATTATCGACCCTGCCTTAAAGCAATCGGGTAAGAAGATAGCTTACTTTCATATAGATGCCTTGCGATACGAACTAGGTGTTGTCTTAGAAAAAGAACTAATGAATGAAGGAAAGACAAGCTTAGATGTTTCATATGCTCAATTACCAACAGTAACGTTTGTAGGGATGACTTCTTTGTTGCCTAATGCAGATACAAAACTCGAGTTAAGAAAAGAGTCTAATAATGCTGTTCTATACCTTGATGGTGTTAAGATAAATGATGTCTCTAAGAGGATGAAGGTTTTTAAGGATAAATTAGGGGATCGCTTCGAAGAATTGACCATCGATGAGTTCAATAAACCAAGAAAAAAAGTAAGCGATTCTGTTAATTTATTAGTCTTGAGAGATACAGATATTGACTCTTTCCTTGAAAATGATCCTACAGCCTTATTACCCATGGTTTATAGAGCTCTAAAAAAGATCAGAGTTGCAATAAATAAACTTAAAAAATTAAAATTTGATGAGGTTGTTATATCTACAGATCATGGTTTTTTTCTAAATGGAGAGTATGAAACTGGCGATAAATGTCCTACTCCTAATGGAAGTTGGATCAATTTACATAATCGAATTATGCTGGGAGACGGTGTAGAGGATTCAAGTAATTTTATAATATCAACTGACAAAGTTGATATTAAAGGGGATTTTAATAGTGTTGCATCTCCAAAGTCTCTTGTCACATACAGAAAAGGAGAGTCTTTCTTTCATGGTGGAATTTCTCTTCAAGAGTGTATTTTGCCACTGTTAAGGGTTAAACTCTCGGACAAATCTTCAAAAGGTACTAAGCTAAACCTAAATGTGACTTACAAAAATGGTAGTAAAAAAATTACGACGAGAGTACCTGTTTTTACTTTAGAGTATATTTCAGATGATCAGGCAATGGATCTTTTTGGTCAAATCGAAGAGGCTGAAGTGCTGTTTGAGGCCCATGATTTACAAGGGAATGTTGTTGGAGAGGCAAAGCTTGGAGGGGCTGTCAATTCTGCAACTAGAATTATTACAATTAGTAAGGGTGCCAGGATGCAAGTAGCACTAAAAATGCAATTGGACTTTGAAGGTGAGTTTATTGTGCGAGCTTTAAACCCTAATACTCTTTTGAAATATACTGAGATCAAACTTAAAACGGATTATATGGTGTAATTATGGAAAATTTAGACAAAAAGTTTTTAGAAGTATTTGAAGGTAAGATAGTTCGAAAGGACTTGATGCATAAAATAAAGAAAGGAACGAATATTCCAACTTTTGTTTTAGAGTTTCTACTTGCTAAGTACTGTGCAAGTGATAGTCCTGAGGAAATTAAAGCTGGAATTGAGGCGGTGTTAGATACTTTGCAGGATAATTATGTACGACCTGACGAGTCCAATAAAGCTCAGTCTAAAGTTGCTACTAAAGGGAAATATCGCTTTATTGACAAGGTTCATGTTCGTTATCTGGAAAAGGATAAAAAGCATTGGGCCTCTTTAGAAAATTTTGCATCACAAAGAATAGCTATTGCAGATAAATTTTATAATGATAACGAAAGACTTCTTCAGGGTGGCTTATGGGCCGAGGTAACGGTCGGCTATAATGAAATGGATGAAGATGATTATGCTTTCTATATAGAAGATTTAAGACCAATTCAGCTTAGTCGATTTAATTTTAAAGATTATGGTGCTGGTCGAAAAGAGTTTTCAAGAGACGAATGGCTTGATCTCATTTTAAGGTCTGTTGGTTTGGAGCCTTCAAAATTAACTAAAAGGTTAAAGTTTCATTATGTAGCGAGGTTAGCCTCACTTGTTGAAGCTAATTTTAATTTTATAGAACTTGGTCCTCGGGGAACAGGGAAGTCATATTTTTTTAGTGAATTCTCTCCTTACTCAACACTGATAAGTGGAGGGCAAGCAACTAAAGCTACATTATTTTATAATAATGCGAGAAAGCAAATTGGATTAGTAGGCTTTTGGGATACTATCGCTTTCGATGAAGTTGCCGGGATAAAAGTTAAAGACCCTGATACGATTGAGATAATGAAGGATTATATGGCGAATGGGAGATTCTCGAGAGGTGCCGA
>JABGXW010000119.1 GCA_018675575.1 Bacteriovoracaceae bacterium
ATTATTTTAAGAGAAGAGTAAATAAAGACCATAAAAGACGGGATGAGAACGTCACGATGAAAACTTTGCTTAAATTTAATTAAGTCTACAAGTTAAATATTTAATAAGTTAACACTGTTACATAAAACAAACGATATGGATTTTTATGAGTAAACTTACCTTCTCAAATAAATATCCCAACATTCTAATTACTTTTTCTTGCAACCTTTTCCTATTCACATGTATATTAATCTAGACGATCAGGAGCAGATTTATGAATTACGATTTTATCATAGTTGGAGGTGGCTCCGCTGGTTGTGTGCTTGCAAACCGGTTAAGCTCCAATTCGAACAATCAAGTCTTACTTATTGAGGCCGGAAGAAAGGACCATTGGTGGGATATTTTTATCCACATGCCAGCAGCCTTAACAATTCCCATTGGGAGCAAGTATTACGATTGGATGTATGAAAGTGAACCTGAGCCATTTATGAATGGCCGTCGTATATATCATGCCAGAGGAAAGATTTTAGGGGGTTCAAGTAGTATTAATGGAATGATTTTTCAACGTGGGAATCCGATGGATTATGAACGTTGGGGAAATCTCCCTGGACTTGAAAAATGGGATTACGCGAACTGCCTTCCCTATTTCAAAAAAATGGAAAATTGCCTTAGTGGTGGGGATGATTTTCGTGGAGATGAAGGTCCTTTGAAGTTAGAAAGAGGACCAGGCACGTGCCCTCTCTTTGAGGCCTTCCTAAAAGCTACAGAAGAGGCAGGTTACCCAAGAACAAAAGATGTTAATGGTTATAAGCAAGAAGGGTTTTCTCTTTTTGATAGAAATATTTTTCAAGGTAAACGTTACTCCTCGTCTAAAGCATACTATCAACCGATCAGAAAAAGAAAAAATCTTACTTTGCTCACAAAGACTATGGTCACCAAGATTCTGTTTGAGAAAAATAGGGCCATTGGAGTTGAATGTGGAAAAAAAGGAAAGTACTTTGCTAAGGAAGTCATCCTTAGCGGAGGAGCAATTAATAGTCCTCAATTACTGCAACTATCTGGAATTGGAGAAGCTCAGCACCTTAAGTCTGTTGGAGTAAAGCCAATTGTTGATTTACCAGCGGTTGGTGAAAACCTTCAAGATCACCTAGAGGTCTATATACAGCATCGCTGTAAAAAACCAGTTAGTATGAATCCTTCAATGAAAAATTGGAAAAAGCCGTTTATCGGTCTTCAATGGTTATTTAGAAAAGGTCCGGCAATAACAAATCATTTTGAAGCCGGAGGATTTATTCGTAGCAACGATACAGTCTCTTATCCTAATCTCATGTTTCACTTTCTCCCTCTTGCTGTTAGATATGACGGCTCTTCCCCCGCTGTAGGTCATGGATTTCAAGTTCATGTTGGCCCCATGTACTCCGATGTGAGGGGTAGCTTGAAAATAAAGTCGAATAACCCGCTCGAGAAACCTTCACTTAAGTTTAATTACCTCTCTACAAGAAATGATCGAAAAGAATGGATTGAAGCAGTAAGAGTTTCAAGGAAGATTCTTTCAAAAAATGCCCTTAAGGAGTTTTCAGATGGTGAGATTTCACCAGGTCCAACCGTTCAAACCGATGAAGAAATATTAAATTGGGTGGCAAAAAATGCAGAAACCGCTCTTCACCCAAGCTGTACTTGTAAAATGGGCGTGGATGAAACTTCGGTACTCAATCCTAAAACCATGGAAGTCTATGGAACCCATGGACTGAGAGTGATCGATGGCTCTTCACTTCCTCATATTACAAATGGAAATATTTATGCTCCAATTATGATGCTTGCAGAAAAGTCAGCGGATCTTGTTTTAGGAAATACACCTTTGGCACCTGAGCATGTAAATTTCTATAGACATAACCTGAACTCATCTTTTTAATAGAGGAACAACTATCAATAATATTCTTATTTTTGCTCAAGTTTTTGTCGTCATAGCAGTAATTATTGTTCTTATTAAATGGGGAAGAGTTAGATGCGAAGGTCCTATTGCCATCAGTTTAAATGCTTTTATGGCAATACTCTTTACCTCAGGCCTTGATATGGGTCTGATCATTTTACCTCTTACCGAATTTCCAATCTATGCAAAGGATGCCTCACTTTCATTTGCGTCTCCTCTTGCCGTTGAGTTTGGCATGTGGGGTTTTTGGGTATGGGCAGTTTATTTTTTAACAACATTCTACTTTTGTGTCTTAGAACCAAAGCTCCATTTTTTTGAAAAACCGATAATTAAGTTTATCAACAACGTTGTTATTATTGGAACTTGTGCATTCACGGGATATCTTTTTCTTGAAAAAATATCTTGGTACTTTCCCGAACTAAATAAAAATTGGCATTACCTTCTCATTCTCTTGATGGTTTTAGCCTCAGTTTTTTCAAGTACTCATATACGTTACGTAAAATGGCTGAGCTTAGGTTCTACTGGAGCCTTTTTCGTGCTTATCGCCGCAATGTGGATTGGGGCAAAAGCGCCAATAATACCTATGATTGAGAATTTATGGGGCATAAAAGATTATTTCTTAAACATTCATAAATTTGTATTACCAATCAACGATTATCACTCCTTTTACTTATTTTGGTGGCTAGCGTGGTCCCTAATGATTGGACAATTTGTCGCTAAATTTGTTGGTGGACTTAGGACCTATCAACTCTTTTTAGCTCTGCTAATGATTCCATCAATCCCTCTAGCACTCTGGTTCGGCGTGCTGTACTACTATTTTCAAACCAAAATAGAGCTTACTTTATTTTGGAAAGTATGCATGATGGCGCTAGGAATAATTTTCGTCATTAATTCTATCGATTCTCTAGTTCGTCTTTATAGTGACAATTTAAATTTATCTGCGAAAAAACTTGGCGTTCGTAAATACATCCTCTCTCATACAGCTCTACTTATAGCTCTAATTGCCTTGTTCAAATGGACACCTTTGAATATTGAGTGGGTAGGACTACTTGTCATCGCCCTTTTTATCGCTTTAGTAATCAACCTCATTCGTAAATCTCAAAGGGTTCGTAATATTTTTTGAAAATGTTTGTTATAAAAAAGGGGCAGGTACCAAAGATTACTTCTTAGTATCTGCTGGCAACCTGTAACACATGATGAAATTCACATTAGTTTTCAATGTGGAATTTATTCAAAAAACAGTCAATTAATCCATTAATGTTTGGCCACGGCCCCTAGAAAAGGCAGAGAAGATCTTGTCAATATTGTTGACTAAATGAGGGTGAGACTCTATGCGAGAGTTTAGGAAGTCGAAGATGGAGAATTCATTATCTTGGGAATAAACCCAGAGAGCAGCAATGAAGTTATTCTCATCTCCTGAAAGCACCATTTGCTCCAGGATTGAATCTGCGCGGTCTTTTTGATCATGAGATAAAAGAAAATTGCACCAAGCTGCTTTGGCCCGATAAAAATTATCCTGATCTAAATTATAGGGTTCTAACTCTTCTAAGCTGCATACATCTTTTTTTGAGAATAGATCAATCACATTAGCACGAACCCTACCATCGTCGTCTCTTAGAAAATTAAAAAGTGTATCCCGAACCGCTGCCAATTCATCTTTTGTATGACCATAGAAATAATTTACTACAGTGGCGCGAACTTTTTCTGAGGGATGATGAATATATTGATTTAAATTAATTAAGCCTATGAATACGTCTTTATGATAGTCACGGTTACCAGAAAGAAACTCAAGCGATAATTCTTCACTAAGCTCTTTATCAAAAAAATATTTTAACAGATTTTTTTCTTCATCATTGCATTTAGTGAAAACAAATTTATGACAAAATAGCTTGAGGAGTTTTACTTGAAAATAAGGACCAAAACTTCTAATCCATTCTTTGATCAAACCCCTGACTCTTTGATCTGTGCACCATTCAGGACGAAGCTGTTTTATAATGAGAGTCAGTTTTTCTTCTGTTACCTCTCTACTAGCAACTTCCAGTAAATCCTTGGGACAGTTAATACTTAAGGCGACTTTAGAATGTTCTAATATTGATTTAATCCGCAATTCCATTTGCTCTTTATTTTCTAGATCAATAAAGGTTCCAAAATAACGAATACGATTTCGTTGTGGAATATCATGTACGATCTGACCTTTCTCCACTTGAATAATTCTCTTCGCTGCCAGGGCATCGTTTTCAGAGTGAGTGACTGTTATTATAGTAACGCCTTTGTCATTCAAGTCTTGTAATATGGAAAGTATTTCGGCCCGTGATTTATCATCGAGTGCACCTGTTGGCTCATCAGCAATGATCACCATTGGATCTTTAACCAGGGCCCTAGCGATTGAAACTCTCTGCTTTTGTCCACCGGATAACTGTGGCGGTTTATGATTTACTTTGTCATCAAGTCCTACTACCTTCAGGCAGTTCGTTGATCTTTTCCGAATTTCATTTTTACTTAATTTGCTATAGCTTAAGGCCAGTTCAATATTCTCTTCTGCCGAGAGATGATTTAAGA
>JABGXW010000120.1 GCA_018675575.1 Bacteriovoracaceae bacterium
CAAGCTTGGCGTTTGTTGGGAATATTGACCACTCTATAGAACAAGTAGTTAAGTCTGAAGAGTATGATTTATTTATGCCTTTACCAAAAGAATTTGATCTTGCAGTTATGGATCGATTTGCAGCATATATTCCCGGCTGGGAATTTCCTAAGAATAGCAGTGAGTTTTTAACAAATAATTATGGTTTTATCACAGATTATTTAGCAGAGGCATTTCATTACCAATTAAAACATCGAAACAGGTATGAAGAAGTAAGTAGTAAGGTGAAATTAGGTAAGTCAGTAGAAGGACGTGATGAAAAAGGAATAAAGAAGACAATTGCTGCATTTTTAAAAATACTCCACCCTGACAATGAAGCGACTGAATCAGAGCTTGTAGAGTACCTTGAATATGCAGTTGAGTGCCGAAGACGAGTTAAGGAACAAATGAACAAAAGAAAGCCGGATGATGAGTTCGCAAATATAAACCTCTCTTATATTGATAGTTCGGGAATAGAGAAAATTGTATATTGTCCTGAATCTAAAAATGCTAGTGCAACTCAGACTCCAAATAAATCATCAAATGTCTTGGATGGAGAAGGCACAGACAAGGAATTAAATACAGGTGAAGAAGTAATCAAGAAGTCTGAGGGGAATGGGTTGAAAGCAGAGTTATCTGAAAAACATTACTCTATCTTGTACGATGATGTTGGCCACACTTATGATTCTATATTTTTAGACTATATGATAGGTGCCAAAAAATTAGTTATAGAAGACCCATATATAAGGGTTACACACCAAGTGCAAAACTTCGTTCGGTTTTGTGAAACTGTTATTAAATCGGAGACTATTAAAGAAGTTAAGTTAATAACTTCCTTTGATGAAGATACAAGGTTATCAGAACTTAAAGAGCAGTTAGAGGACTTAAAGCAAAGTTTAATGGACCGTGATATAAAGTTGGATATTGAGTTTAATGAAAATCTCCATGACAGAGAGGTTCGTATTGATAATGGGTGGGTTGTGAAAATTGGAAGAGGTTTAGATTTTTATCAAAAACCTTCATCTTGGTTCGAGGTTGGATCGAATGACCTGTCTTTGAGAAAGTGTTTAGAGACAAATGTAGATATATTTAAAGTTTAGAGTACAAGTGGGAATTTTATGTCTGATAACAAGCTAAAGTCATTAACACATATTTTTAATGAAAGTTTTTTTAGAATACCTGACTTCCAGAGAGGATATTCTTGGGGAGAACATCAGTTAAACGACTTCTGGGAAGACATTGAGAACTTGAAAAAGGGGCGAACGCACTATACTGGTCTTTTGACTGTAGAGCAGGTCACAAGTACTGAAATCCTTAAAAGTGAGCGCTGGTCAGATGATGTTTGGCTAATAGAAAGAGGCATGAGTGCGTATTACCTGATAGATGGACAGCAAAGGTTAACGACATCAATAATCTTAATTAATGAAATCCTGAGAGATCTTCCTGATGATTCAGAATTTAATTTCAAGGAAGTTTCATATTGGAAAGATAAGTTTTTGTATCAAAAATTCAAGGATGAGTATGTTTCCTATATGTTTGGTTATGAAAGGGATAATCCAAGCGATGAATACTTTAAAACTAAAATCTTGAATAGAACATCGAGTACATCTGACAAGGTACCTGAAAGGACTCTATATACTCAGAATTTGTATTTTGCGAAAGAGTATTTCAAAGGAAAGGTTAAAGACTTACCTCATGAAGAGAAAGAAGAAGTATTTAAAAAAATTATCATGAGTTTTAAATTTAATTTTTATGAGATAGATGATGATTTAGATGTATATGTTACCTTTGAGACAATGAATAATAGAGGAAAGCCTCTGAGTAATCTAGAGTTATTGAAAAATAGATTAATATATCTTAGTACATTGATTGAAGAGGATGATGGCTTAAAACTCAGACTTAGAAAAGATATTAACGAATCCTGGAAAACCATTTATGAGTATCTAGGAAAAAATAAAGAAAAACCACTTGGTGACGATGATTTCCTAAAAGATCATTGGATAACTTACTTTGAGTATAATCGAAAAGAATCTGATGTTTACGCAAAATTTTTACTGAACGATTACTTTACCCCAAAGAGAGTTTTAACTAATAAATTAAGCTATAATGAAATCAAAGCTTATGTTGACTCTATTAGCACTTC
>JABGXW010000121.1 GCA_018675575.1 Bacteriovoracaceae bacterium
CTCTAGCGTCAGCAGACACCTCTAAAATTAATTGAATTAAAATGGTATTTTGCTTAAGTCAGCCAGCTTAAGCATTTAGCTCTTTAACATTTGAATAGTTACGACTACCTTGCCACCGGGGATACGATATAACTCATTCATTCCATTCATACTTTTGTCCTTAACTAAGATAATTCATATTAAATGACCTTCTTCCTAAGTCATAATGAATTATGTTTAATTAAGCTTATTAGACAGTGGTCTCATATATTGAGACAAATACTAAACTGGACAGTTTAACTCATGAAATTTCGCGTTATAATGATAGACCTATCAAAAGTCTTAAATCTTCACCATCTGGCAATTGGGAATCATAAAAAGATAGACTTTTATTACTCAGAGAATAGAGCTTCTTTGGAAATACATAAAGAAGGGGATGGATCTATGAGGACAACCATAACGGCTCATTGAAATAATAAAGTTCTTTTATATTCAGGGCTTCATACATTGTATTTATTCTTTCATAAACACAACCCATTTTATAATCCCAATTTTCTGGCATTTCGGTTTTGAGTTTAGTTTTATCAAGCGCTTTTGCTAAATCTCTTTCAACCATCATCACTTGAAGAGATCTGACTAAGAAAACTTGTAAGTCTTTTCTTGCAGCTTTCCCTCTCTTTTCAATCTCTTCAAAAATAACTTTTCTAATATAGGCTAGGGGGACAATGTGCTCAGCATGTAGTTTTATACCGGGACGATCATCAAGGCCTGTAACAATACATTGATTTGGCAAAATAAACTGAGGAAGTCTCGTGTGAGTTTTATGATTTCCAACATGCTTATGGTGACTATAAAAATAATCTAATATCGTTTCTATTCTACCTAGATAATCTTTTTTTGTGATTGTACTAGCATATTTTTGTCTTTTCATCATAATTGCAGAATTCATAGATGACCCTTCTTTTAAATTAAGCACCACTATAATATATACTAAAATAAATATTTAGTCTTGGGCCTTGTTATAACGGTCCCACAATATATCAACGAAATTAATAAAATGTACTTTGTCTTAATGGATAACTTGGATACGGCCTATTTTAGTTTTATTTCTATGCTTGATATTTTGACAAAGAGAGATGAAAGACTATTTAACAAGCTTAATGAGCAAGGCTTTGAAGGATTAAAGGTTTTTGCAGATGTTATTGATTTAGAGTCAGCTGAAACAATTGATAATATTAAGAAAATGAACTTCTTTGATGATGAGCAATATGATGGGTTTGATCTTATAAGAGACTTTAAAAACCATTGGAGAGAATACTTAACTCATCATAGAAGTGGTTTGGTGAGTTGATCGGTTTTTGAATAGTTTTAATGACTAAATGATTGATATTGTACAGGCACGTTGGGATTAAGTCATCTGGTGGGAATCGAACCTGAGTTCAATAAGGTTTTTTATGCTTTTATCTAAGTTATGTTGTTTATGAAGTTATAATTTATAGAAGTACCTAAATTCTGCTCGGCGTTTGCTCGGCCTCCTAATGAAATACAATGAACTCAGATGAGATAGGATGAATTTAGAAAGATAGGAAGTTATTGAAACTATTGCCAAATTGTTAATATTATTAAGTTATTTAGTCGTTACTGGTCTCCCCCCTTGGGAGTACCATATTAAATTAAGCCCCTGTTATCAGGGGCTTTTTTTTTATTAAAACCGTTTGCACGGGATTTGCTCGGGATGCTCGTTACTTTTCAAACTTTAAAAGCGAAAAATCAGGGCCCTTGGCTGGCCCATTTTCCTTCTCTTCCATAAAGTCTTCAATGTTTTTTAAAGCATCTTTTGTAAGGTGAGCTGGCCTATCTGTATAGACATGTTCAACTAATTCTCTAGTCTTCCAACCACCAACTGCTTGCGCATGTTCTATGCCCAAACGTTCTCTAACTAAGTTGGCCATGGTGTGACGAAGTATATGAGTAGAACTATATTTATGTCCAAGCCCTGCTTTTTTTAACGCTTTATTGTAGCGATAACAAATCGTCCTAAGCGCTGCCAGCGTCACGCTCTCCCTAGGGGTCTTATTTATAACAGTTTTAGTCTTTTCATTAAGCAACGTCTTTAAGTTTAAAGGAGATGCTCTTACCTAAAGAAGATAAGACTCTCATTAACCTATCAATTGTTACCTTTTGCAAACTTCCGCTAACGATACCCGTAATTGCAGAACGTGGTACTGATGATAAACTGGAGACTTCTTGATGTGTTAACCCTTTCTTATTAATAATTTTAATAATTTCTTTTGTTAGTTTAGCTTTAAGCTCAGCTACTTCTCCAAGTCTAGGATCTAATCCCAAGTCTTTGGCCAGATCATTCATATTTTTGTATCGTGTCGATTTCATTATAGTCTCCTTATTCTTTTACTTGCTAAGTCTAAATTCTTTTTAGGTGTTTTCTGTGTCTTTTTTGAGAAGGCATGAACCATATAAATAGCATCCCTCTTTTTAATAAAATAAATCACTCTATAAATTCCTGCCCTATCTCTAAATCTTAATTCAGCGACCAAAGGCCCAATAGAAGGCATCTTTCTTGATAATGGCATGCTTAAGCTAATTCCATCCTTTAGCTTAGCTACCGCATCAAGAAAATCTTCAAGGATTTCCTCTGGAAATGTCCTTAATTCCTTTTTACAAGTTTCTAATATTTCAACTTCCACAAATTATCTCCATCATCAATGTCTCACATTTAAGACATACATACAAGGTTAGTATAAAAATAACAATTGGTACTCCCTCAATAGGAGTAACCTAAGGTCTGGCGAGTGGTCAGGTTTGGTCAGGTCACTTGATGATAAGTGATGATTTAAGATGAAAAATAATGAAAAGAAAAAATGGCCAACCATTTAAAATTGATCCTAAATAGTTGTTTAAATGAGCAAATATAAAAAAGTGTTTAATATCCCCTTGGGAGTACCATATTAAATTAAGCCCCTGTTATCAGGGGCTTTTTTTTTATTAAAACCGTTTGCACAAAGTACTCAATGTATGGAAACAGAAAAAAAGATAAAAAAGATAACGATTTCTTGGTCATTGTCTGGATATTGAATATTTTTAATCTAAAATTTATTGGAAAAAAGAAAACTTATCATAAATCAACTGCAAAGAAGATGCAGTATTACACCAGAACGGTTAACGAGTGTCGCCTAATCGACAGAAGAAAAAGAGAGAAGGTTACCGAAAAAAGGAGTTATCTGTGAAAATAATTTTATTGCTAATATTTTTTTTAAATATGGGTTTTGCAAATGCAACTGACGGAGAAAGAATACGGTCATATTTAACAGATCCCACAACAGCGAGGATGCTTCTAGAGGTCAATAAAATAGACATCGATCATTGGATCAGTCTTCAGCCTGAAAAAGTAAAAGAGTTTAAAGTAGAAATTAATAGATTAGATAGAACAGATAAGCTCTTTAGCATTTACGAATAAGTTCAATTTATGCAGTCGCTTGGCTTTTTAGATTCTTGATGAGATAATTTAAACATAGATTAATAGAAGAACGGATTCTCTAAAGGAAATGACTATCGGCAGCACAATATTAGTATTTTCGATCTATGAAAACATCATCTCACTACTGTTTGGACTCATAACTCTTTATCTGGCGGTATTTTTTATCCAAAAATTTATTATTAACTGTAAATTGATAGAAATAGTTGAGTCTAAAAATATAGCATTATCTATTTTTTTCGGTGCCTTAATGTACTCTTTTCTTTCGTTAACAATGTTGAGTATTCTTCCCTCGGTTAATTATTTACAATCCAAAATATACACTGTGCCTATTTTAGAGTTTAGCTTTTACTTTTATGCTTTTTTAGTTTTTATTTTTGGGTTCATTTTTTGCTTCAGTTTAACCTCGGTCTTTTTGTTCTTAGGAACTAAAGTGATTTTCTTAAGCACTAAAAATATTGATGAAATTAATGAAATTAAAGAAAATCAAAATATCTCAATAGCGATTATTCTCGCATTTACGGTCATTAGCCTAACTACTTTTATAAGACCATCTATAGCAAACCTTCTAAAGTCAATTGTTGGATATATTGGTTAATGAACTTTAAAAAAATATTATTTCTAATATCAATTTTGCCTATTAGTGTTTTATGTAAAGAGCATAAGACTGTCATTGGTGATCAATATTTTTTTAAATTTGGCTTTCGCGATCATAAATTAGCATATCAAGAATTCAAATGGAGCTTTAACAAGTTTAAAATTGATCATTATATAAATTCTTTTGGACTCGTTGAGCAAGACTCTAAACGAATCACAAATTCAGAAAAAGAACTTAGAGATGCAAATATGCAACTTGAAAATGGCGTGATAAGTTTTGATTATTCAAAAGTAATAATAGATTCCCAAGAGTTCACTAAACCTTTATATATAGAATTTTCAAAAATAGTTGATAAGTATGAACTTAGCAAACGCGATCAATTAGAATTAATTATGAGATTTCTTCAGGGAATACCATATAAACAACCTCCCATTAATTACAAATCGAGATTTATTGCAGGACTTTTTCCTCCTCCAGAGTTTCTGAACCAAGGATGGGGAGATTGCGATACTAAATCGATATTAATGGCATCAGTTTTATCCCACGATCCATTTTTTTATAATAAATTAGCTGTAATACTAGTTCCTGGGCATGCTTTACTGGGTATCTTAGCCCCTCCACAAACTTATGATAAAACAATTCAATTTGCAGGTAAGACCTATGTTTATGCTGAACCAGTAGGCCCTCAAAGGACACCCTTAGGGCAAACTAATAGCCCATATAGTAGAGGTCAAATAGTTGAACATCTTTGGTTAACTGAACCAAGACTTTCCGGATCACAATCAAACAACTTAAAGAGAAGTGTAATCAATTCTATTAATATCACATGTCCTAGTGGAACTTTCTTAACAAAGTATAAAAGGCCCTTTTCTGATGAGGCCGTTCACTCATGTACATTGAAACTTAATGGGAAATACTTTAAACACGGACCAACTATTGTTTTTGATTCTAAAACAAAGAAATTGTTAAAATCAGAAGTCTACAAAAATGGTAAACAATTATCTTTTGAAACATATTAATAGATTCGATTATTTAATACTTAAATCAGAGACCGCACTAATTTCAAATTTTTTTTCA
>JABGXW010000122.1 GCA_018675575.1 Bacteriovoracaceae bacterium
GTTTACAGATGTTCAAACAGCTTATGGTATCGGTGTTGAATTTTCAAAACATCATATGTTTTTTGGTGATACAACCGAAGGGTTCCCAATTGATCCTGTGGGATTTGTAGATGTTTCAATGTTAAGAGTATATTTTTCTTACCGCTATTATGTTGATACTTCCGAACTAGGAACGGCCATCACCTATTCCAATCCCTATTTTACCGGCCGAATGGAGTACTGGTATAGTACAAATAAATTTATAGATCAATCAGAACTTAGTGATGATAACGGTGGAGGCTTTGGTTTCGCATTAGGTTTTGGGCTTGAGTTTCCTATCAAATTAAAAGAATCATACCTTGGTATTGAGTTTTTATTTCACACAGTAAACTATCACGATAAATTTACCCAACAATTCGCCCCTTTAGATGACTCAAGTACAGGGTTTGAGGACTTAACAGGAAATTCCTATTCTACTATGGTAGCTTATGTCATCAGTTGGTAATTTTTTATTACAAAATAATCTGATTAAACTTTTTTAAGTCTCTTATTTAAATCGGTCCCCGTTCTAAAGATTAGGTGAACAGGAGTGTTCCTAATCTCAAATTCTCTCCGGATATTATTTTTTAAATATCGTTGAAAATGATCAGGAATACCTTTTGATTTATTAGTAAACATCAAAAACGTTGGAGGATCAGATTTAATCATCGAGGTATATTTAACTTTAAATCTCTGTCCACCAGACTTTGCAACAACCACAGGGTGTTTTTCAACTAAATCAAAAATAGTTCGATTTAAAATACCCCCGGGAATTGGTCTTCTTCTTACAGTGACAGTATCTTTAATCGACCTCTTCAAGTTACCAATATGAGTGTTCTGTTTAGCTGAAATTGGAACGAGATCACAATAACCCAACCAAGGAATAGAATCTCTTAGCTTTTGTATCCATTCTTGTTTTTCTTTATTATTTGTTAACTCTTCTTTCATAAGATCAATTTTATTGAGGCAAACAATTAATGACTTCCCTTTTTCAATTGTAATATCCATTAACCTTCTATCTTGATGAGAAATACCTTTCGTTGCATCGACCATATAGAGAATGATATCTGACTCTGTTATACATCTTAAAGATCTATAAACTGATTCTGATTCAATTGTTCCCCTTATAGAGTTTTGCTTTCTAATTCCTGCAGTATCCACAATGTGAATAGAGCGCCAATGACTGCCTTTCTCATCTTCATTTTCTTCTTGATTGTCTGCAGCGACTTCTTGCTTTTCACAATTTTCTTCGAATACTGCCTCGTATAATAATTCATTTGTATTTAACTCTTCTGCTTCTAAATCCATTTCAATTAAGTTGTCAGAGTCATGTCGATCATCTTCTTGATAGGATGATACTAAGGTGTTATAAATATCAGGATTATTTTTTCTAAAATCTTCATATTGTTTCACTAGAACGGAATCGTGCTGAACACGAGAGGTATTCTCAACCAGTTTTTTTGCATCTTCACCAAAAAAGAGGTCAAAAAATCCTTCAATTGGATCTACAGTAGTTCCAGGCACATTACTAACTAACGCCCTTTGAGAACCTAATAATAAGTTTAAAAGGGTTGATTTTCCTGCATTGGGAGCACCTATTAAGGCGAGACGAGATACAACATCTTCTCTCGGTGTAACCCCTTTTTGAAGACCATCTGAATCAATATCAGTTTGATTGTAAACAATTGATGCATTTTGAATTTGTTCTCTTAATCTATCAAGTCCAAGGCCATGGGCAGAAGAAGTTACATACATCTGGTCTGAATCAACTCCCAAGGCGTAGAAGTCGACTTCATGACCTTCTTGAGCATCAGAGTCATATTTATTGATAACAACCCAAAACTCTTTCTTTTCTTGGCGAATAAATTTTGCAATAGTTTTATCGAAAGGCAAAATCCCTTCTCGTACATCAACGACAAAGAGAACAAGATCAGATTCTGCGATAGCCTTTTTCGCATGGTCGGTCATGATGTTAAAAAACATATTCGCATTTTGCTTATCTTGGGTTTCTGCTTTTTCATCTATTTTTTCAGGATAAAATCCACCTGTATCAACAAGAATCACGTCCTGAGCAGGCACGTCGTCACTTTTCTCATCGAAAGAAGCGATTCCGTAATGTCTATCTCTAGTGACACCAGGAACGTCATGCGTAATGGCCTTATGTTGTCTTCTCATTAGGCGATTAAATAATGATGATTTTCCTACATTAGGACGCCCAATCAATGAAACAACCATAGACCTTTTTTGGGGTTTATGATTTAAAGTTGTCATTACTTTTTTCTCCATACTCTTGCTGAGTCAACAGCACGTGGTAGTCCTAGTTCTTCTAATACAAAGTTATTTTTAAACCATTTTGGAGATACTTTAACGTGTAGGTTTAGGTGAACTTGTCCACCAACCATGGCCTCGATTTTTTTGCGGGACTTTGTACCTATTTGTTTAATCATTATTCCTTTAGATCCAATAACAATTGCTCTTTGACTTGGCCGGTTTACTAATATGGAGGCAGAAATATGCGAGGCAATTTTCTTTTTTTCTTTTCCTTTCATATCGCTAAAGTCTTTATATTCATCAATGACAACTGCAACTTCATAAGGAATTTCATCATTTAATAATTCAAATGCCTGCTCACGAATGAACTCTGTTGCAAAAA
>JABGXW010000123.1 GCA_018675575.1 Bacteriovoracaceae bacterium
GATTCTTCTACCTTCTACAAATTTAAGGCAAGCATTTGATATAGCCGAAAGATTAAGAGCTCTTCTAGAGGCACACCAGTTTATTTATGATGGAAAAAGATTACCAGTAACCGCCTCCATTGGTGTTGCAGACTATCGTCAAGGAGTGACGTCAGGAACAGAATTATTCAAAAGGGCTGACTCAGCCGTTTACAAGGCTAAGGACAGCGGTAGAAATCAAGTCCATTTTTATAAAGCTTAATGACTATAATAAAAACAAATACAGCCGATATTCAAACAATAAAACTGTTGCCTGAACACTTGATTGATCAGATAAAAGCTGGTGAAGTAGTTGAACGCCCTTCTTCATTAGTAAAGGAATTACTTGAAAATTCAATTGACGCAAACTCTTCGAAAATAGAAATTCAGATAATTGATAATGGCCTAGAATTAATTTGTGTTGAAGACAATGGAAAGGGAATAAGTTTTCACGATCTGCCCTACGCCTTCTGCCGACATGCCACTTCAAAAATTGAAAGATACGAAGATCTCTACAAACTAAATTCCTACGGATTTAGAGGTGAAGCCTTAGCCTCTATTGCAAGCAGCTCTAAACTCCTCTGCCAATCAACTCCATTAGATTTAACCAACGGTGGAAGAATTGAAATTGATGGCGGTCGACAAGTAACACTAAACCCGCTTCCAAACAATAAAAATGGAACAAGCATCTACATAAGGGAACTCTTCTATAATACACCTGCCAGGCTAAAGTTTATAAAATCAAAACAATCTGAAAAGAACTCTCTTAAAAGAATTATTAATTCATTTCTTATTGCAAATCCTTCTATTGATTTTTCGATTAAATGGGATGATAAAGAAAAATTAATCTATAAATCATTACCCAAAGGACAATTAGAAAAGCGATTGTGCAAAATTTTTTTTAATAATAAAAAAAATCATCTCCCCTTACACATGTTTAATGCAGAATATGAAGGCAATAAAATCAGGGGATTTCTATCACAGGAATCAGGAAGAGGAAATGCAGGGAAGTCACACTTCTTATTTGCAAACAACCGCCTATTTAATGATAAAAGTCTTCACCAAGCGATACTACGAAATGCTAAGGATTTGTGGGGAGAAGGAAATACTGGTCACTATGCAGTTTTCATTTCGACCCCCCCTTCAGAAATTGATGTCAATGTTCATCCAAATAAAATCCAGATAAAGTTTTTTAAGTCTTCAACAATCTACTCGTTGCTCTCATCAATGATATCGAGAAGCATTTCAGAACAAATAGAAGCGGAAGTTTTAAAGCCGCAAATAAATTCAGGTAATTTATCTATGCCCTCTCCTCTCCATATAATTGAGAATAGTTTTAATATATCATCTTCTGAATCTACAGAAGGAACATTTCTCGAAAAAACAAATACAGAAATTATTAAAGGATATCTAATCTCAAATAAATATTCTATTATAGAGTTAGCGGCTCAGAACTGGATAGTTGACAACTACAGATTATATTCTAGATTTTGGAACACACTCCAGCCAAATGAAACAACAATTACCCCTCTGCTTATTAGCGAACCTTTTTACTGTAAAGAATCTATTGAGTCATCTTCTAAATATTTAGAAACGAAGGGACTAGAGTTTGAAAGGGTGAACAAAGATCTCGTATTATTAAAAACAATTCCTGAAGAGATAAATGGTTTTTCACTTTCAAGTTTTATAACCCCATTTTTTTACTTCTATTTGAAAAAATCATCCAATAATCTTCATCAGCACATAGAAGAAAGCCACCCTCAATGTTTTAACTCGATTAATGAAGTAAATAATATTTTAAAACTAACTTCAGTTAATCTATTACAAGATAAAAAGATCATTGTGGCCCTTACAGAAACTCACATTTCCAATCTATTCTCCTTAACATAAATCTAGGCCATGAATAACAAACTCGTCATTATCTCAGGACCTACCGCTACCGGGAAGACGGGATTAGGTATAGAGTTATCTCAATTAGTAAATATACATTCTGAACTTGAACCGGTCGTTATGAATTTTGATTCCTTATGCTTCTTTAAAGAGGTCTCAATTGGTACTGCAAAACCAACCAAAGAAGAGCGACAGAATATTCAGCATGAATTATTTGACGTTTATTCAATTGCTGAAGATTTTAATGCTTCCAAATATGTTAATCTTGCCGAGAAAAAAATTAAATCATTATTAAAAGAAAATAAAATTATTTTTCTTGTGGGTGGTTCAGCCTTTTATTTACGTGCTCTTATAAAAGGCATGTATGAATCTAAAGAGATTGACCTAGATCTCAAGCATGAAACTGAAAGAAAATATGAAGAAGAGGGAATACAATTTATTCTCGATTACCTCTGTAAAAATGACCCGAAAATATTAAACTTACTCCACAATAATGATCATTATCGACTCATGAGGGCCTATTATCATCACAAGATAACGTTAACGCTCCTATCAGACGAGAAGTCTCGTATGGATAAAATCGATCCTTATGATTTAAAAAATAACGTGAAAAATAACTGGGAACTTCATCACATTTATCTTGATATTCCAAAAAAAGAGCATTACACCATCATAAGAAATAGGACTCATAAAATGATTAATGAAGGCCTGATTACTGAAGTAGATAATTTATTAAAACAAGGTTTTACGGGTTTAGAGAAACCTCTTCAAAGTATAGGATACAAAGAAACTGTAGAATTTTTATCGGGTAATATCTCTGCAGTAGAAACAGAAGACGAACTTATTGATCGAATTTTTATTTCAACACGGCAATTTGCGAAATCGCAAAGGACATTCTTCAAAAAGATCAGACCCAAATTAGAGTATCACCCGCTCAATGACCGAGAAAAAATCAAGAACGATTTCTTAACTTTCCTCAAATAACCTAATATTTCCTAGTATTTAGATAACTCTAGTTTTGGTAAAATATCCTTATACAAAGTGAATGATATTATGAACAAGAAAGTAAAAATCATTGTTATTTCTGATGGAACAGGTGAAACGGCTACTGAAATATGTCGAGCAGCAATGGCCCAGTTTAAGGGCAAGGATGTTTACTTCACCAGATATAAAAATGTTAGGACTAAAGAACAGATTACAGCAATTTTCACAGAAGCTGCAATCCATCACGACTTGATCACTTACACGATTGTGCAAAAAGAAATCAGAGAACATATTTCAGAATTATCTAGAACCAAACATGTTCGTGCATTAGATTTACTAGGACCAGCACTTACAACTTTTTCAAATTACTTTGAGCAAGAACCAAGTCGTAAGCCTGGAATCTTACATGAAGTTAATGATGAATATTTTAATAGAGTTGCGGCAATGGAGTTCACTATCAATCATGATGATGGAAGAAATGTAGAATCGCTTCATCTTGCAGATATCATCCTGGTTGGAATATCAAGAACATCTAAGACTCCACTTTCTATCTATCTATCTCACAAGGGATTAAAGGTAGTTAACATTCCAATCATTGAGTCTCAAAATCCCCCCGATGCTCTTTTTAAAGTTGATCAGAGAAAAATTTTTGCACTAACAATTAATCCCGATGCTCTAGCAGAAATCAGACGAAAAAGACTTGGACGTCTAGGGGCTGCGACTCATACTGGTGATTATGCTAATCAGTCTAAAGTTCTTAGTGAAGTTGAATGGGCAAATACATTGTTTGAAGAAAATAAAAGATGGCCAGTTTTTAATGTCACAGATAAAGCATTAGAAGAAACTGCTTCTGAAATAGTTAAACTAATAAATATGCGCAAGAATAATATTTTCAAACAAAATAAAAGTTAAAGGCTACTATGTCGATCTTTGATAAATTTCCAGACATTTTAATCCATTTTTCAAAGCTTCTTGGAATCCCCTTATATAGCGAGAGCAATATTAAAATGGGTACTTTATCAGACGTTTTTGTAGATTATGCTGAAGTCTATCCTGTTGCATTAGCAATTCAATTTGTAAAAAACAAACAGTTTTTTTATGTAAATTGGGATGACGTCGAACAATTTACTTATAAGAAAATTATTATAAGAAACTCTATTGATATAGGAAGAAGTCGAACCTTCCCTAAGGTAAACAAAAAGCCTAAATCCTACTCAGTTTTATCTGAACAATTTACTGGTGAAACTACAGAGTATCCTGCTATAGGGAAAGTCATACTAGATAGACAAATCGTCGATACCTCAGGAAAAAAAGTTGTTCGTGTAAATGATATTCAGCTTATTAAAACCGGAAAAAATCTTCGAGTTACTCATGCTGAAATTGGTCTAAGATCCATGATAAGAAGATTAGGTTATGAAAAATTTGTAGATGGTGTTTTTTCTATTTTTGCACCCAACTCAAAATATTTGTATCGAGATACTCAAATCAATTGGAAATATGTTCATGCAATACCAGATAAATCAGTTTCAAAGAATTTAAAAATAAATTTATATAATGATCAAATCACAAAGCTACATCCAGCAGACCTGGCAGACATTCTAGAAGAGCTAGACACTGTTTCTAGAGACCAACTTTTTTCTGATTTAGATCCAAAACTGGCTGCTGAAACCTTAGCAGAAGTGGAAGATGAGTATCAAGTTAATCTCGTTAAAAATAAACCCGCTGAAGAAGTTGCTGAAATTATCGGAAACATGGATACTGATGACGCCGTTGATATTCTAGATGATTTTGACATTGAAAAAGCAGAAGAGATTATTGCAAATATTGAAGATACTGATGTTCAAGATGATATTACAGAATTATTAGAATATAAAGAGGATACTGCAGGTGGCTTAATGTCTACTGAAGTATTTGAAGTCTCTAAGACCTTTAAGAAGTCTGATGTTATTAGCCTAATTCAAGAGAAAGATGAAGATTTAGAAACAATTTATGACCTCTTTATCATAGATGAGAAATTCAAACTTCAAGGAAGTTGCACTTTAAGAAGTTTGTTGATTCAAAAATCTGACGTAATGTTGTCAGAAATAATGGTGGAAAAAGATATAAAGTCCCTATGCCCAGAAACTCATTGGAAAGAAGTCGCAAGTTATATGAGTAAGTATAATCTTATCAATGTCCCAATCATAGATAATGAAAATGAGCTTTTAGGTATTGTCTCTGTGGATGATTTACTTCCATGGTTATTAAATGAAAAGTGAGTATAATTATTAGAATTTCCAGTAAAAAAAAAATATCTCCATTTCTGGCAAAAATTTTCATTTTGTTATCTATAGTCGGTCCAGGACTAATTACAGCAAATATCGATAACGATGCCGGGGGAATTGCCACATACTCTCTGGTTGGCGCTGCGACAGGATACCGCCTTCTCTGGGTTCTTTTCCCTATAACAGTTGCCCTCATAATGGTTCAAGAAATGTCTGCCCGAATGGGAATCGTTTCAGGTAAAGGCCTCGCAGATCTTATTAGAGAAAAGTTTGGCCTAAAAGTTACATTTTATACTTTAATCTTTCTTGTTTTTGCTGACCTTGGAAACACTATGGCTGAATTTGCAGGAATTGCAGCTGCTGGTGAAATTTTTGGTATTAATAAATACGTTTCGGTTCCGCTTTGCTCTATTTTTGTTTGGCTCCTCATCATTAAAGGAGATTACAAAATTGTAGAGAGAGTTTTTTTAGCTGGTTGCTCTATCTACCTTTCATATATCGTATCAGGATTTTTAATTTCTCCAGATTGGCAGATGATTTCAACATCTATAGTTATTCCCAACTTAAATGATATAACAATGACTGATATGCCGTTAATTGTAGGTCTTATGGGTACTACAATCACTCCCTGGATGCAATTTTATATCCAATCAGCTGTTGTTGAAAAAGGAATCGACATTAAACACCTTTGGCATTCAAAAATTGATGTCATTGTTGGCTGTCTCTTTATGTTTACAGTAACTTTATTCATCATTGTCTGTTGCGCCGCTACTCTTCACAGTTCAGGCGTAGTGATATCAGATGCAAAGGATGCAGCACTTGCTCTTGAGCCCCTTGCGGGAAAATATGCCTCAGCTCTCTTTGGAATAGGTTTATTCAATGCCTCGATATTCGCCGCTGCTTTACTTCCGCTTGCAACTAGTTACTACGTATGTGAAGGACTGGGCTGGGAGTCAGGAGTTGATAAAACTTTCAAAGAAGCTCCTAACTTTTTTACTATCTTCACTTTGCTTATCTTTATAGGAGCTATGATAATTTTGATTCCAAATATTAACTTATTTAAAATCTTAATATGGTCACAAGTAGCAAATGGAATATTAATACCTATAATTCTTCTCTATATTGTAAAACTCTGTAATGATCCCGATATCATGGGCGACTACACAAATACTCCCGCCTACAATATATTCAGCTATGTAATCATTCTTTTTATGCTTATTATTAATATCTCAATGATTTATTTTGAGTTTTTTAATTAGATTTTTTCACAAAGATCTATGGATTCATCTTCGTTTTCAACTTTAAATTTTACTTTTCTTTTGATCCCATCTTTAGACTCATAGTAAACTTTATATGTCACAGGAATGAGGTACCCTTTAGCGTCGAGCTTTGCAGGAAATGGTATACCTGCACCTTTTGGGATTGGTAGGGATTCAATTCTTTTCTCATTAAATAATGAGAAATATAGCTTTCCGGTAACACAAGGTCTTGAAGTAATTAAATATCCGTAGGATGCAGATGGCATATCTGGTACTTGTATTTTTATCGTTTGATCAGGTTCCAATGTTACTCTTCTAATATAATGCTTTCGACCATGTTGTTGAATTCTTATAATAACTTTTTTCCCTGCCTTTACAGAAAGGTCTCCAAGAACTCCGACATTTGCTCTCATTCCATTGATAAAAACTTTTTGCCAATATTTATCAAATCCCATGAGTTGAATAGATCCGTATTGAGCCTCTTGTGACGCTGTCGCATAAGGCGAGGGTGTTACTTTTACTAATATTTCTTGAATGCAGTTTCCATTTTTATCTTTATCACAAGCAATTTCTCGTGTTGGGTTATCCATTAAAAATACATAGCCTGCACCAATGACAAGAGCTGCAATCATTGCGATTCTCGTTATATTAACTTTTTTCTTCACCGGTATTTTTATTTTATTAGTTCTGGTAGAAGTTCGTTGTGATGTTTTTGCCTTAACCCCAGTCATAATAGTGACTTTAGGTTTTACTTTACCATGCGGGCTCGTTTTAGAAATCTTCTTTTTTGTTAAAGATGGTTCAGACGTCTGTCCCTCCAAAAGGATTTCTTTTTTTCCTTTTTCTGGATCACCACCAAGGTGAGGATATCTTTCATCTAGATCTACTTTCTTTTTCGATCTTTTTTTCTTTTTTGTTGTTTTCTGTTTATCTTCAAACCCAAAGTCAATGACTCTAGCTTCTTTCTTTTTAGATTCTGATGAAGAGCTTCTGGTGTCGCGGGGTGGTGTAGACTCGTTTTCATCTCCACCTCTTAGTTCATGTCTCAAATCTTCTAAGTATGGACTCAAGTCAATCTTTCCAAACTCAAACATTTTTTCACGATCTATCTTAATCTCTTCTTTGAAAAGCTCTTTTGCAAAGTATGATAAATCCGTAGCATTAAAATCTGGATAATTAGCATAGAGAAATTTCATTAATGCTCTATTTAACTTGTCTAGGTCTATATATCTTTTGTTTCTGTCTTTTTTTAATGCTTTAAGTACAATTTCATCCAATTCTTTTGGAACGTTAGGGTTTATTGAAGACGGTGCTGGAATTTTGCATTCTTGAATTTTCTTTAAGACAGCAAGATCATTAGTAGCTTTAAATAGTTTGCGACTACATAGCATTTCCCACAGAGTAATTCCGACCGCAAACTCATCATAGGTTGAGTTTAACTCTTCCCCCTCAAGATACTCTGGAGCAAGGTAGGATAATTTTCCTTTAATTGTTCCGACTTGTGTCTGCTCAGAGTTTGAATCGGCCTTTGCAATACCGAAGTCAATGACTTTAATAGCTCCATCATACGTCAACATAATATTATGCGGAGAGATATCTCTGTGAATAATATTAGCTGAGATTCCTGTTAGTTTATCCGTGTAAGTATGAGCATAATGAAGACCCTGACAGACTTGTGTGATTATATAAACAGAGATTTCCACAGGAAAAACAAACTTACGCTCCTTTAATTTGTCTAGGTATTCCTTTAGATTTCTGCCATCGCAATATTCCATGGCCACAAACAATTGTTTTTCGTGCAAACCATAATCATAGGTTTGAATAATATTTGGATGAATTAACGGAAATGTTAATTTAATTTCATCCATAAACATTGTTTTGAAAGATTCATCTTTGGAATATTGCGATTGAACCATTTTGATCGCAACAATTTTGTCAGCCTGCTCCCCTAAAAAACGAGCACGGCAAATTTTTGCCATACCACCATCTACCAGATGATCAAGTATCAGATACCGTCCAAATCTATCTCTTTTAGTTCCATTCTCGGGCATATTTTTATAGCTCCTGAAAGACTTATCGGATTAAAAAGCGAAAACTAAAGCGAATTAAGAAAAGTTCCTTGGACAAAAGTCAGGTAATTATCTGATTAATACCTCTGGGTAACTGGGGACATTAACAGCAATTGGACTTCCTAGAGACGGAGTTTTTTTGCAATATCCATAAATATCATACAGTTGTAAGGAGAGGTTTTCCATATCGGGATGCAACCGTAGGGAATCCATAAAGTCGGTTATAGCTATCCGTCTATAACCGTTCTTTTCGAGGCTTGCCATGGCCGACCGTTTTGATATTTTTGCAGAATCTATAGTATAGATCATTAAAATTTTAAACGATGCACACTCTGAAATGGCCCGCTTTTGAGATTTTGAAAACCAGTTTGTAAAAGGACTAGTCAATTTGTATTCAGTTATCATAACTTCATACATTAATGTCAGCTCATGAAACCATGAATAACGGTCAAATATTATCGAGTCTTTCCATTTTGCTTTTTCTTGCATGCCTCCATTAAGTTTGAGCTTGCCTGTTTTAACGAAGTTCTGAGAAAGACTTCCGCAACCTGTAGTCAACTGTATCGCAAGGAACATTAACGAAACGATTAGAATCATGTTTTTTGTCATTTTATTAACCTTTACTCTCTAGATAATGAACATTTATCCAATTATATAAATCATTATAAATTAATTCTCTGTCTAAATCATTAAAAAGATCATGGCCAGAGTTGGGATAAGATCGATAAGTACTCTTATCCTTAGGCATGCCTTTATAAAATAATCGTGTCGATTCAATATTTATCAGTTTTCCCTTTTGCCCCACCAAGACTAATGTTGGAATATTGATAAAGTAGCAAGCAGTCCTAACCTTTAAGGTATTTGCTAACACCTCTCTAATTGTACTTATGGGTATGTTTTGATTAATTAGTGGATCTGAATTATAAGCTTTTGCGAGGTTACTATCGTGTGCTAATTGATACCCATCTAATTTTAGTGGAATACGTATATGACTGAAAGTATTTTTAAATTTTTTCAATATCGTTAAGATCCACTCAGGAAAATCGACATTGAGTTTTACTGGTAAATTCGAAAGGATTAATCCATCTAGTTTTTGGTTTGTGGAAACATCATCTTGAAAATATCTCATTCCTATTAACGCCCCCATCCCCTGCCCAACTAAAATATTTCGAGGATAAAATTCACTGATCTCTAGACCTAAAAAATACTTTAGGTCAGCGAGTAGACATGGAATTGATTGAGTATGTGCTCTTGTTCCAGAACTCAACCCATGCCCCTTCATATCTATCCAGCTAATAATAATTTTTTTTCCTAATTTTGCAATTAATTGGTTTCCAACCTCGATGTACCTTCCATGATAATCTCCTAAGTCATGTACAAAAACGAGATGAGGAACACTAGCATTATCAATTAATTTAGATACTGGAACAGATCGTTTGTAATAAATCTTTTCCGATCCAGAGCTTGATTTAAAAAAACCTGTTAAGATTTTACGGTCTGAACTTTCAGAAATAATTTTTTCTTGATTTTTAATAATTACTTCCTGATTACTAATTTCATCGTAGCTTTGTAACCTAAGCTTGCTGTAAATAATTAGATATTGAATCTTTAGCTTGAGATCCGAGATTTCCAAATCTAATTGAAAAGCCTTGGTTTCCGTCAAGAATTCTTACAATTTTCCCTGAAGCGACAAATACAAAATCAGAATTCTCCGGGTGTACATTCATATTCACCTCTTCGCCTACCTTACCACTATAACCAGAAATTAAGATTTGCATTCCCCCCACTGAAATATCACGACATATGCCTTCAAATAATTGCTCATTATCATGAAAAAGCATTCTTGCAACAAATGGTTTTCTCATGTTTTTTCTTCTATCATCTTCTTCAATTGATGGTGGAAGTTCCTGAAATATTTCTTGATAAATAGGTATGTCGGCTAAGAAAGTCCAATCAGCCATTCCTGGTGCAAACAATAGGGATTTTGCGTTAATTCTTTTTTGTTCGAATGCCTTACAAATTTGAGAAATAGAGAATGGTCCATATTCTGACTCATCTCCTCCTCTATCTATACCAATTTTTATAGTAAACTTTCTCTCTTCTCGATCAATGGTATTCCAATCTATTCCAGTGATGTTGAGTGGACCCAAATCAATAAAAGGAATTTCATCTACTGTGGTTGAGGGTTCATTATCCACTATTATTTCTTCTTCTACTTGAAAAATGTCATTTGCAGACTCATCTTGAGTTTCATCAACAGAACTAGTCTCAGAAGTAGGTTCTTTAGATAAGCTATCCTCTTCGTAAAAATATTTAAGAGGTGGAACTTCTTTTATTTTTGACCAGTCAGTTTGCCCCTTGCTCCAGACATAAGACTCTTGGTTTAACTTACAACTATCAAATAATGATTTAAGAGCTTCTTCTGTTAACGGACCTACTCTTTCTGTTCCTTCAACATAATACCAATTTGTAGACATTTTTATTCCCCATTATTTTTATTTCGAATCATTCTATTATAAACGTCTGAAATTAAAAGAGAAAATGAGGAGGATTTTGCCTCTATAATGATACTTCCAATTCCCAGTACCTGACGAGGGGAGACGGTTAAAGGTTTCCCCAACTATACCGATTAGTTATTGAGTTTTTTTTTTATTAGGATTTATCTATGATATTTTATAAGAAACAACGTTTTAAATATCTAAAGTACTTATTAATAGGTACTGCCCTATTGTTTTCATCTTGTGGGAAAGAATTATTTACCACTAGTAAGCAACTACAAAATACGCAGTCCAATCCAATTATAAAAAACTCCTCTTCAGCCTGCTCAAATTTTACACATATTAAGCCAGAGGTAGACTTCCTCTTTTTATGGGATAATTCTACTTCCTCTGTATTTATAAATAGCCAAACGAGACAAGCTCTAGATAATACTATTGATCTTATTTCAACACGATTCGATTATCATATTTTATTAGCTCCTTTATTAGGATCAGGCAACTCAGATGCTTGGTTTGTCAGTGAAACTCCAAATGGTTTAGGGTCTGAAGCTTTATCAATAAAAATCGATCGTACCCTTGCCGCTGCAAAGCTTAGCACATTTCCAAGTGTTTCAGGTAGTGCAGAAAATGGAGTAGAGAGAGTACGAGAAATGCTTTCAAATAACATCAGCAATGGTATTTTTAGAAATGGTGCCTATACAATTGTCGTAGTTATGTCTAATGAAGATGACAATTCTTGGGTAGTTGGTTCTCAACCCACTGGATACGATAGAAATAACTATATAAATCAAAAACTGGAACAAATACTCTGCCTTAGAGGTCATCACACGTCAGCATGCGGAGGATCTCAAATAAACAGCCAACAAATGAGATTCATTTCGATCGTGGCCCATAGTGAAGCCTGTAATGGCACGAATTCAGCATTTAAGTCAAATTATGTTTATAAGAAAATGTCTGAAGAACTCTACAGTGCCTATTACACTGGAAATATACCAAGTCCTTCAGATCAAAATGGTGACTCAAGTCCAGATTCATATAATATCTGTGACGTGAGTGATTTTACAACACTTTTTGATGGAATAAATAACTCGATTCAAGATCAAGTCATTTTACATAAATATAATTATTGGCCGGTAGCCACTTCTGGTGCAGCTCAAATAGATCCAGCTGAAATTACAATCAAGAAAAGTACAGGAACTACTTATCCTCTATTACAAGAACCTGTTCCAGGGGGAGTGAATGGATTTACATTTACAAACTCAGTCCAAACAAAAAATACCAGATTTGCTCCTAGTGCAGGAGAACCTTTTACAGGATACCTTGTAAAACTTTATGGAGATGCTCAGGTCACATATCCTGAGTGTATGTCTGTGACTACTCAAACACCTAAGGAGTATTTTGGATATGTTAATATCCAATCAAAGCCAAATGAATCTACTATTTCTTTAAATATAAATGGACAGACAATTCCTCAATCAACTTCGAATGGTTGGGAACTTGTTAAAGAAAGTGGACAACCTAAATATTATCAAAGCTTTAATATAAAAATAAATGGTCCCGGTAATTATAATCCTGCTTTTCCTGCGATAAATAAATCGGGGTATTTTCTTAAACTAAATGGTAATTCTATCTACAGTAATGGGGCTGATCTAGAAGTGATCTATCTTCCATCTGGAACATAATCATTCTTTTTACTTATGGGCAGTCTTCGACTCATTAACTTGTTTAATTGCATTCATCATTTTGATTGCAGGATAAAGTTTTTTTACTCTGGAATATTGAACAAGTGAAGTTAATCTATTTGTTTTACCTACCATGATGTCACCTGCAAGGCCGGCATCGATAGCATCTCTTAAATCTTCATCAGATATTGGTTCATTTTTGGCCTTAAACCCATCAAGAATATCAGAAATATTAACTTCTGCCCTTTCATCTGTGGTTCCCTGAAGAACAAGGTTGTCCATAATAGCTTTTAAGAACTTCTGACACTTAGTAGAGATTTTTAACTTTTTTGAATCATCAATTACTCTTTGAGTATTAAAGAAAACAAGCATGGCCCTAAAAGCATCGACATTTTTAACCTTCATTATTTTTGGAAGATTATCCTTATCTAATTCGAGCTCTAGAAGCCCTTCATTTCTTAAGAGATTATTAAACTCTTCAAACTTTACTTCAGAAAAACTATAAACATCAAATAGATAAAATTTTAATTTATTCATATGAATTTCGAAATGGGCTTCTTTCTTTTCGGAGTGACACTTATAAACTAAATAGTATGTCGATAATAGCTTAACAATATCTGCCGAATGAAAAAAAACATACTCTCCAACAGATCCTGCTTTACCAAAACTCATTGAGTTTGTTTCTAATGCTTTTACTCTATCATTTGTTTTTCTCAGTCTATCTGCCAGAGTATTTATAATGGTTTTAAACCACGGATTCAAACCACCCATAGTCTTTGCAAAGGCCTTAAATGATATTTCAATTACTTCTGTGGTGACAATTGCCGCAGCAGTACATGAACGTCTTGAAGCCTTATCATCAAAATAAGCCATTTCTCCAATCACTTCTCCTGATCTCAAAATAGCAATATCTACAAACCCTCTCCCCTTTGGAATATATAATCTTATTTGACCCGACTGAATAATAAAAAGAGACTCCGCCGCATCATTTGCATTGAACAAGATCTCACCCGGTTTAAAACTCTTAATGCCTGATTTTTTTTGAACCACTTTTATAATCTCTCAATAATAATACTCAATGCTTCACCACCACCGATGCAGATTGAGGCCATTCCATATTTGGCAGATTTTTTTTCCAATGCGGTCATTAAAGTCACGATAATCCTCGTTCCCGAACAACCAATAGGATGACCAAGGCTCACGCCTCCACCAAATATATTCACTTTTTCTTCCTTTAATTCTAACTCTTTAATTGCCACCATAGGGACAACGGCAAAAGCTTCGTTAATCTCAAACAAGTCTATATCGGCAAGAGTTAAACCAGACTTATCTAAACATTTTCTCATCGCCTCTACAGGAGAGGTAGTAAACCATGTTGGGTCTTGTGCGTGGCCAGCATGGGCAATTATTTTAAATTTTGCTTGATTTTTATACTGTTCCCCACTTAGAACTAAAGCAGCCGCACCGTCATTTATAGTTGAAGCATTCGCAGCAGTGATTGTTCCATCTTCTTTAAACGCTGGCTTTAGCCGAGGGATCTTATCCAGTACCGCTTTAAAAGGACCTTCATCTTCATCAATGACCTGCTCTCCTTTTCTAGACTTAACTATCACAGGCACAATCTCATCTTTGAAATTTCCTTCCTTAATTGCAGCCTGGGCCTTTTTAAATGATCTTATTGAAAATTGATCTTGCTCTTCTCGAGTGAATTTATATTTAGTAACGCATTCTTCTGCACAATTCCCCATAGCTTGATCAGAATAAACATCCCATAATCCATCCCATTGCATGGAATCTTTTAAATTCGTTTCACCAAATTTGAATCCACTTCTAGATGCAGGAAGCAAGTGTGGAGCAAGAGACATATTTTCCATTCCACCAGATACAACTAATTTATTATCGCCAGATATAATAGATTGATAACCCATGATCACTGTTTTCATTCCTGAACCACAAACTTTATTTATTGTTGAACAAGGCACAGAAGGGGGAAGACCCGCGTAGATAGCCGCTTGTCTTGCCGGGGCCTGACCACAACCGGCTTGAACAACATTCCCCATAAAAACTTCTTCAATTAAATGACCTTGCACTCCAGATCTATTGAGTGCTCCTTTAATTGCTGTTGCACCTAAATGAGCAACGTGGACAGATGATAGAGAACCCAAAAAACTTCCAGATGGAGTTCTAGCTCCTCCTAAAATATAAACTGACATGTGATAATCCTTGATTATTTTGAAATTATTAAAGCATAAATGATGAAATAGGTGAAGGATTAAGCGCCTAGCGCCCAGCGTAAATCATCAAAATATGATTATTCATAGGGCCCACATTGATGTAAAAATGGCCCTCTGAATCTAAACTTGGATTGAGTTCTTGGAATAAACATGATTTCCATTTTCCAAAAACGTATAAATGGACTGTTATCGAAAATAAAGATTTAAATAAATCTTGTGTGCAATGCTTATCAAATAGAATCCTATCAGAATCAATGCCTAGAATATCTATATTTTCGAGATGATGGGCTTCACTATGACTGGTAAATCTCACATTATTTTTATATTATTAGGATTTTGAGAAATTGGGGTCTTTATTTTGCCAATGAATTTGAAGGACTCTTTACCTAAGTGTATATTGCAACGATGTTTCATTCAAAGGGATAACATATGCTCGCCAGAAAAGATCAGGAATCAAAAGGCCAAAAACTTCCAATTCAGTTTGAAGAGAAAGTTCAAAAACTTTTAATTGAAAATTATAAATCTCAATTTGACGGTTCTCTTTATACCTTCGAGGTTCATGGCTTTAGTTATCCTAATGAAGTTGTCATGACCGCATCCTTAGTAAACATACAAGACGAATTACTTGCCCCTACGACTTATCACGTCTCTGCGAACTTGAACGAAAATATAAAAATGGATCAATTGCTTAACGATCTAGTGGACTCAATGGGAATATTTTTTGATAATTATTTTTCAACTTCAGACTGGAATGATTTTCAAGCGGGATGGGAAGAAATAAAATACAAAAAGCTAACGCTATTTTATAAAGTTACAAGAGAAAATATTTCGGCTTCTCTTTATGCCGATCAAATCTTAGAACAAGATCAATAATTATAATTTTTAAATGGGTATCTATTCGTCAAATGACTTAGGATTTGTCTTCGTTTCGTAAGCTATGTCTTGGTCATCGTCACCTTCGAGTTCATCAAAGTTATCAAGCTCACCATCAACTTCAATGTTCATTTCTTTTAAGATTCCAAAGAATGTTTTTTCGTCAACAAGATCAGATAAGATTTGCTCGATATGGTGAAGTGGATACTTCGCTACAAGATCTTCGATATAATCTTGAAGCTTACCTTCATTAAGGATACTCTGCTTTCTTTTCACTTCTTTCCAGTTCTTGATATAATGGAACCTGCAAAACCCCGAAGTGGTGGCAATATTATCACAAGATTTTTCTATACATTCATCATTGTCAGAAAGAAAGAAATCCATCGTTCTCAAAGAATCAAAGATGTCTTTAAGTGTATATTCTTTACTTAGGTCGACAACTTCATCAGCGATATTTTCTTTGATGGACTGAGTGATTTCTTCTTTTTCTTCAGTATGTTGTTTTTTAGTTATTTTTACTTTTTTAGGAACCTTTTCTACAACTTTTTTTTCAGCTTTTTGGGCTACTTTTGTTTCAGCATTTTTCGTTACTTTCTTCTCAACTTTTTTTGCTACTTTCTTAGCTATTTTTTTCTTAGCAACTTTTTTCTTAGCAACTTTTTTCTTAGCTACTTTTTTCTTAGCTACTTTTTTCTTAGCTACTTTTTTCTTAGCAACTTTTTTCTTAGCTACTTTTTTCTTAGCAACTTTTTTCTTAGCTACTTTTTTCTTAGCTACTTTTTTCTTAGCTACTTTTTTCTTAGCTACTTTTTTCTTAGCTACTTTTTTCTTAGCTACTTTTTTCTTAGCTACTTTTTTTGTGGTTTTTTTAGCTATTTTCTTTTTTGCAACTTTCTTAGCTGCTTTTTTTGCTGTTTTTTTAGCTGCTTTTTTCTTAGCCATACCCACTTTCTCCAATAATTTTTTCAACAAAATTTACCTCTTGGGTTCCAAACTTCGTCTCTGATGCAAAAATAACAAATACTATTGCTATCATTTAATCATTCTAAGGGCAATATCCTATTGAATTTCCTTCAATTCCATGGCCGCAATCACAATTCTCTGAACCTCAGAAGTTCCCTCATAAATTTCAGTGATTTTAGCATCTCGAAAATGACGCTCAACAGGATACTCTTTTGTATACCCATTTCCACCACAAACTTGAATTGCCTTAGTCGTAATCCACATTGCAGCTTCCGCTGCAAATAGTTTAGCTTGAGCTCCCTCTTTTGAATAAGGATGCTTAAGATCTTTTAATTGACTAGAGTGGTAAATAAGATGTCTTGATGCAGCAAGTTTTGTCGACATATCCGCCAACATAAACTGGATCCCTTGAAGAGTAGAGAGAGGATTCCCAAATTGAACTCGTTCGGTTGAATATTTTAAAGCATATCTGAAAGCGGCTTCCCCGATTCCCAAAGCTTGAGCGGCAATTCCAATTCTTCCCCCATCTAAAGTTGCTAAGGCCAAGCTAAAACCTTTTTCCTCTCTAGATAAAAGGTTTTCTTTTGGAACCTTAACTTTATCTAATGCTATAGCAGTTGTTGATGAACCTTTTATTCCAAGTTTTACTTCAGCTTTTTGAATTTCAAAGCCTGGAGAATTAGTCTCCACAATAAATGCAGAAATGCCTTTATGATTTTCAGTTTTTCTAGTCTTAGCAAATACGATTGCTACACCCGCTTCCTTACCATTTGTGATCCAGTTCTTAGTTCCTGTTAACTCGTAATGGTTCCCCTTATCAACTGCCATGGTCGTTAAGGATCCCGCATCTGATCCAGCATTTGGTTCACTCAAACAAAAGCAACCCACCAGTTCACCACTTGCTAATTGAGGAAGATATTTTTTCTTTTGCTCTTCAGTTCCAAAGTTTAAAATTGGCCAGGTACAAAGAGAAGAATGCGCGGAAACAAAAACCCCTGTGCTGGCACAGCCTCTTGATAATTCTTCAATGATAATGGAGTAAGAAAGGTAATCCATACCTGCTCCTCCGTATTCTTCAGGAATAAAGATTCCTAAAAATCCATTTTCAATCAGCTTTGAAATTACTTCTTGAGGTATTTTTGAGTTCTCATCAATAGAAGCCGCCAAAGGAGCAATTTCAGAATCCGAAAACTTTGCTGCCATATCTTTCAATTCTATATAATCACTTTCTAAAATCATTTATTTACCTCTATTTTAAGCCTTATTTAATTTCTAATCTAATACTCAAAGAAACCCTTTTTAGTCTTTCGACCAAGTCTTCCAGCTTGAACATATTTTCTAAGTAATGGGCAGGGACGATATTTTGTATCCCCCAATCCCTCATGTAAAACTTCCATAATAGATAAACAAGTATCTAAACCAATAAAATCTGCTAATTCCAGTGGACCCATTGGTTGATTACACCCTAGCTTCATCGCCAAATCTATATCTTCGGCGCTAGCTACGCCTTCTGATAAAGTGTAAACTGCCTCATTAATCATCGGCATTAATATCCGATTAACAGCAAACCCTGGAACATCATTGGCCTTGACAAATATTTTCCCCATATTGACAGCGACAGTTTCGACAGTATTGAATGTTTCTTCAGTAGTTTCCAACCCCCTGATTCCCTCAACAAGCTTCATCACGGGAACAGGATTCATAAAATGCATACCTGCAATTTTTCCAGGCCTATCGGTCACTGCAGCAATTTCCGTAATAGAAATAGAAGAAGTATTAGAAGCTAAAATCGCTTCATCCTTAATTAAATTATCAAGGTTTCTAAAAATTTCAAACTTAATGGCCTTATTTTCAGTTGCAGCTTCAATCACCATGTCGCAATCCCTGAGGTCTGACATATCAAGAGACTTTGAAATTCTCTCTAGACTTTCAGTAGCTGTTCTTTGATCCCACTTCCCTTTAGTCACTCCCTTAGCGAGTTGGTTTTGAATAAACTCATAACCCATCTCAAGGCCTTTTTCATGGACATCAAACATCATAACAGAGTAACCAGACTGAGCTGCCACTTGAGTAATTCCCCTACCCATTTGTCCAGCCCCAACAACGCCAAGCGTCTCAATATCATCCATCTCACTCTCCATGGTTCATCCAGCTAAGAAAATAATTGAAATTATGTGCGAATAATACATACCAGATCAAAGGAATTCAAATAAAACCTTGCCATCCATTGCATATTGAATTAAAAACTACACTTAGATTTATTTCAGCTGTTACGCATTATTAAATGAGGAGTGCAAAGTGCCACATCATAAATCAGCCAAGAAGAGAGTTCGGCAAACAGAAAAAAGAACCGAAAGAAATAAAAGCCAAAACTCAACTGTAAAAAGCTTTACTAAGAAATTAAGAGCTGCGATTTCTGAAAAAAATAAATCGGAAGCAACAAAGCTTCTACCAATTGTACAAGGATTCCTTGATAAATTGGCAAAGAAAAGCATTATCAAGAGTAAAAACTCTGCAAGAAGAAATTCAAGATATGCTTCTCAGGTTGCAAAGCTTTAATTAGTTAAAATACATTGTTTTCATATTGTGCCCTCTATTCAAGAGGGCTTTTTTGTTTGGTTATGACACACTAAAGTGCTTCAAAATACTCTGAGCGCATCTCCGTGAGTAAGAGGTCTGATTTTTGCTTTGCTAGGATTTCAAAGTCAGAAAATTGTTTTACAGCAAGTAACAAATCAGCTTTTTTCCAAAGTTTAGAATGAGCATCAACTTCTTTATCATATTTTGTCATTCGAGGCTTTTTATACATATATGAAGGATCATATAGCTTTAATAGATGTCCTTGCATGAAGTTAAAAAGAGATTTTAAAGAATCAAAATCAAGTTCTGTTTCTATTAAAGACTTATAAAAGAAAGGTTTATTTCTCTGTGAGAACTTAGATGCTAATGCAAATTGATCCACTCGAGTTTTAGATACCAATTCCCGCAAAAGTCCTTTTTGCTTTTGACTATTTGTCCACGTCTGATTAAACCGTCTCATTTTTGATAGAACTTGTACAAACTCTTGTGTTGTGTTTGGAACTGAATCAAGAATATATTGCGAAACCGAACTATCGATGTTCATCGCCATTTGTTCTGCTAAAAAGCTTAAGTATTTTGGAGTATCCCAAAATTTATACTCTTCCATTTTAAGGCATTGGTACTCGTCTATTTTTCCAAGGTCGTCAAAGAAGCTATTTCTTTTAGCAAAAGATAAAACAAGTACATGTGATGAAAAGTCGATTGCTTTTGCAAGTATGAGTTTCTTAGATTCATTTGGAATATCTTCTGCATTCAATACTAACCAATGGTTGGTTGTTTCAGTTTGTGTTTCTTGGTTGAAGCTAAAAAAGTCTAATTCCTGAAATTTAGAAATCAACCAATCTGGCGTTAACTCAGATCCCACAACAACATTAAATTTTTGTCCATTAGATTTAAGTTTAAATGTAACCATTTTTTCAAGGAAGGAATCAAAAACTTCAATACCAAACAGACCTCTCGAATTCTGGTCGATGATATTTGGATTATGTTTAAAAAAATCCCATGGGACCCATTTAGAAAGCATTGAGAATGACATCCTTAAAGTTTAAAGCTGCAGTTTTAGATAAGTGAACAATAGTATTTTCTTCTGCTTGTTTATTTTTAGTATAGTTAACGACACCACCGCTGTCAGCCGTTAAGTTATCAGCAATAATTCTTGAGTAAGTGCCTGTAAGAGATATCGACTCATTGAAAATTATTTTGTTCTTTGGGTGAGCTTTTAAATATTTATTGAGTGAAGATTTCATTAGTTTAATTTCTCGTAAACTTGGTCTCTTAATTAATATTAATCTCAGAGAAAGTGATACTATAGATTGGCTAGGTATGTAAAAATCATTCCTAGAACCTATAGCCGTTTTGAGATCACCAGTCGTAAACTGAGTATTTGCGTTCTTGACTGTATTTTTTCTATGCGTTGGACTACTTACAATTCCGACAAGAACAGCATCAGAATGAGAATCAAAACTTGATCTTACTTTCAGATCAACAAAGTCCATCATGAGGTTTTTAATTTCTTTAGTCATTGGACCTGCAACATTTGGCAATGTTGATCTGTTCACAAACATAGGGATTGCGAGACTTCGTATACCATATATTTCTAATGGATTTGTTCTATTAGGAATTCTGTATCCAGAACAAGAAGTTAAACTGATTGTGATAATCAGTGCTAGCAGCATGTTTAAGGCATAAAGTTTTTTAGTAGACATGTATTATATATACCTAATAATTTTTCATCAGTAATAAATACTTTTTAAAATACCTATATTCAAAGACTAGACGCGCCAAGCAAAACAAAAAACTTAACAATGACGTTGGAAATAAATATAAAAGGGCATGAGTAGTTTTAAATCATTGAAGGATCTTCTAGATGCAAATTGTAGTATCAAGCCAGACTCTAGACAAAAAACATTTAATACCCACAAAACTAGCGAAGCATTTGATTTTTTGCATCTGATTCGAGATTGGCCAATTATTGTTGGTGAGAAATTAGCAGCTAAAACTGTTCCGTTAAAAAATCAAAGAAAAACTTTAGTTATTTTAAGTAATCATAGTGCCTACTCAGAGCAACTGAGTTTCATGTCAGGCACAATAATTGAAAAAATAAATGAACATTTTCCAATGTTACGCGGAAAGATTGCCCAAATAAAATATATGACAAACCCTGCCCATTTCAAAGCACAGCAAGAGAGAGCAGAAGTATTAAAGAAATCGAAACCAAAAGAAATCGCGGAGATAACACATAAGTTTTCCCCCCAAGATAACGCCCTTATTAAGGAGGCTGATAGTTTTTTTTCTGATATTGAGGATGAAAACGTTAAAAAGTCATTAAAATCAATTTTTATTCAGCTTCACAAATCTAGATAGTTCATATTCATTTTGAACAAAGCAATCTGTTCTTTTAAAGTATTGAGTTAGGCCTCCGCGACTGAGTGCGTTACTACTTTCTTTTGTTGTTTTAAGAAACCAAAAGGCTCCATCTTCTTTTAGGCAATGGTTAACGGATGAGATAAATATTTCAAAACTATCTTTTACGAAAAACTTTGCAATTCTTCTTTTCTCATCATTTGGCAACCTTCCTTTCGAAGGATCATAGTAAGGTGGATTTGAGACAATAAAGTCAAATTTTTCTTTGTGAATTTCTGTTTTTATTTTTGATATAGGCCTATGTAAAAACTGAGGACTAAAGTTTTGCAAATAAAGAAGAGAGACATTCTTCTCATAATGAATTAAATAATCTTCAAGAATATCTATAGAGGTCAGCTTCATATTATTTATTTTATTTAAAATTTCTAACCCTATAACTCCTGAACCGCAACATAGATCGCAGAGGTATATTTCGGACCCCATTGTTTGGATCTTATAAAATTCAGTTTCAATAAATTTCTTCGATAAGAATAAAGAATCTTCACCAAATTTAAAAAAATAAGGCTGACTATAGTCCAAGAGAATGCTCAATCTCTAGACAGTTTGATCCTTCTCTAATAATTTTCATTTTAAGATTTGATTCAAACATAATAACTGTAGAAGGTATTCCCGATGGTGGGGACTCAAGGGAAGAGATAAATGACGAATTAATAATATATTTATTTTGAAAATCTAACGCGTCGGCTTCAGTAAGAATCGGTTCCTCATTCTTAAGATTAAGGCTAGTCGTCGTTATCGGATCATTTGTTAATTTACAAAGTTTTACTTGTAATTCGTTTGAAGCGATCCGGGCTCCAACAAACTTTGAGCTTAAATAAATCTCAGGTGAAATTTCTCCTACGATCCAGGAGATCGGTACTAACGCAGTGGCTCCAAGACTGTATATCGACAATAAATCTATTTTTAATTCACTTGGTATATTTATATTTCTTTTAAATTGATCATAAGATTGAAAAAGAATAGAGAGGGGTTTTGATTGCTCATTCTTTTTTATTGATCTTATTAGCCTATTAGAAATATTATCAAAAATAGATGCCCCGATTCCCCACACCGTATCAGTAGGATAAATAATGATTGCATGTTTTTTTTCTGTCATAGAACTAGCCACCATAACAAGTTTTCGTCCTTATCTCCTAGCTTTAAAAGGTTGTAAAGATGAAATTTAATTCCCAGTCCTTCATTCAAACATCTACGATGATGTTTTCTTTTTAAATTGAAGTAAGCTGCGGAGTATTTTTTATTTTTTAAAGAAAGTTTTCTCTTGATAATATCTGATTGCAGTAGATACATAATTAAATCATCGCTATAGCATGTATTTTTTTTGCTGAATTCGTGAATTTTATCTATGATAAATGATCGAGTGGCTTCTTCTTTCGGAATATAATTAAAAAACAATCCATAAGAATGTATAGGAATCAGATACACATTTCTTTTTTTCATGTTTTTCTCAAGAAATGCATCCAATTCAAGTCTTGTTGTTCTCTCTAATAGCTGGTTATACCAAAAGTCAGGGAACTGTCTTCCAAAAGTTATCGATGAAGCTTTCTCTCTGATCTCAACTAATGACCAATTAGCTGAAACCTTTTCTGACGTCTCGGCAAGATCTTTAGTTTCTATAATTTCCATATATTTATTCATCAGAATTTGTATCAGATCTTTATATTGCAGTCTTTCATATCCTAGTTCTATTGTTTTAAAAAATTCAGATTTAAATTCTACAACTTTTTCTTTAGTTGAAAAATAATGATCTTGGATATCATTTATAAATCGAAGCTTATTATAGTAGACGAGATCAATTAAGATTGACTTTGCCCATGAGAAGTTTTTTATCGATAATGCAAACCTTAGGTTTATTAAATTAGAAATAAAGTTATTTTTAATGGCTCCTTGCTCTTTAAATCTTTCAATTGCAAAATATTTTTCTTTTTTATCTTTTATTTGATTTAACCCTTTGCTAACAGCAATAAACCTCTCGATCTCTTTCATATTTTCTTTTCTTGAGTTTTTCCTTTTATATGTTGCGATAATGATGGCCTTCACATCTTCAGTAAATTTATAAGGTTCTAAAAAACTATTCAAGTCTTTTAACGAGAGAATCTTCCTTGCTTTCAATTCAAGCATTGCTGACATCTTTTTATTAAACTCAAAAGAACACTTTTCGATATATTTTTTCCAATCGGCCTTTTCATTTGTTGTTAAAAATGTAAGCAGGGCAAATTTAGTAGAGAATAAATTCATTTTGTCGCAAGACTTTGGTGCATCCGATTTTGTAGGAAGAAATGTAAATCCAGTTAATGTAAACTTTATAGGGAATTTTATTTTATTTATTTCTAAATCATCATAGTTCATTATTTTCGTTTTTTTTGCTATCGGAATTTTATCCTGTGCATACGTACTTGAAATGATTAATGAAGATATTATCGGTATTGGCTTATTTAAAACTTTTTTAAAATAAAAAAATATTATGCCTAAAATTATGACAAAGAGAATAAGTAAATACTTTAAAAAAATTTGATTTGTATTCTTTGTGAGATCAGAAGTTTCCATTTCACTTTTCTTTATATTTTTTATTTTTGGAAGAGGGGGCGAAGCCTTTTCTTGTTCAGATTTGAGTTCTACTATTTTTTTTTTTGAGGATTTATTTCTGGATCAGAAAGAGCTGACTGATCTGACTGATCTGACTGATCTGACTGATCTGACTGATCTGACCGATCTGACTGATCTGACTGATCTGACTGATCTGGAAGATTCGCATCTGTTGTAGCCTGTTTAGGAGGAATTTTTATAAATTGCGTATTATCAGTTTGATTCGAATCGTCCCCGGGATAAGCGAGATCATCATTTTCAGGCAATTTATTATTATCTTTTGGAGCTTTAACTTGATTAGAAATTGTTGGGCCAATTGAAGAAGTTCTACCATTTTTATTCAGATTAATGAGAACAGCTTTAGCTTCATTTATAGGATTAAACTCCATGGGAACATCGCCATAAAGGTATTTGTCTAGTAACTCTCTTTCTTTTACATTTATCCAATAGCCATTACCACGAGTAATTTCATCTTCAGGAGCAAGAGATCCCTTCTCTACAAACTCAATAATTTTTTTCTTTGATACCGGACCTAAAATTTGTTTAGCACGGGTTCGTATCAACCAATTTTTTTCATCAATCATGTTAAAAGAAAAAGCCTAATAAGGCCTTCATATCCTCGTCATTGAATCTTAAACCACCACTTATAGCATAAGTGGCATCACTTAATATTTTACTTCTACTCTTTACACTTAACCGACCATAAAATACATTTTTTATTTGAAATATAGTCGAAAGTCTCAAGTTAATTCCTGTATTGTCTTGATAATCATACACTTCAAATGAAAATCTTTGATTCCAAGATTGTAGGTTATAATCAATTCCAAATCCACCTCCAGATTCGATGATTCCACCTCGAAAAGACCAATCGTGAATTGTTCTTCCTAATTGTAAATCAAACTTCCATTGCCCTTTCGTTTTTTCTATCTTAGTTACTGTGCTAGAAGCTCCTCCATCTACAGAAGTCGTCGTTACCACCTCTGTTTCAGGTCCAAACTCAGAAGTTGAAACTCCAACGAGATAAAACCTTTCAGGAGAAGGTAATATTTTTAAATGTAGCGATGATAATGATCCGCTTTCTGTAGTTGCGCCAGAGTAGATAGAAAGTTCTGTTCTTATATTGTCTACTTTTGTGACAAGCTTTTTTATCCCGGCCATTGTTTGCTGAACATCATCAATAATATCATCTTCAACCAGTAGGCGACCGATTGTCCCTTTACCATTTCTAATATCGGCAACGAGATCTTGCATGTCAGAGGTCATTTGTTTTGCATTATCTAAGATCATTTTAAGATCAGAAATTGATGAGCCATCTACTTCACCATCAGTTTCATGAGCCAATTGTTTCGAGAATTTTTCAAAATTTGAGATTGTTTTATTTAATTTTTTATCATTGTCGGCTAAAGCTCCTCTTAGCGATTTCATCACATCTCTAGCATCAACTGTAATTTCATTCACATTATCTAGAATTTTCTTAATTGGTGCTACATCATCAGAAGGAGCTAATGTTTCTTTCATTGAAGAAACCATATCCTTGACGTCCTTCATGATTTCAGATGCATTTTTCATTAGTTTAGTTAAACCAGCACCTTCCTCAGCAACAATAGATCCGCCAGGCTCTAGTCTTCGGTCGCTGTCACCAATATGAATTTCTAAAAATTTATCACCAAGAAAACCTACAGATTTTATTCTTAATTTAGAATTTGCAGAAACTTTTACTTTTTCAAGAACTTCAAAATATATAAGTGCATTATTTCCAATTAGTTCAATATTTTTTATACGACCAGCATTAATACCAGCGACACGAATTGGTGTTTTAGGAAAAATTCCTGAAGCATCTCTTACTATAGTTTTGTAACTTACATAGTCACCAAAGCCAGATTGGTTTGAAGTAATTTTTAGCGACATTACAACTATGGCACCCATAGCTGCTAAGGCCATCAATCCCACCTTAAATTCGTTCATCTGCCTAATAATCCTTAGCGATAAAAGCATCCATGCTTTTTTACCTACATTTTAAAGATTTATAAATTCTAGAACCAATGGATTCTTGGATTTTACAAACTCATTAACAGGTAAGTATTCAACAATATTACCATGATCTAGAAAAGCTATAAAGTCGGAAATTTCCAAAGTGGCCTTAATATCATGAGAGATAATAACCGACGTCATGCCTCTGTCTTTATTTTTAATAGAAGTCTCAACTATAAGATCGTTGACCATTCTGGTTGTAATCGGATCGAGCCCCGTAGTCGGTTCATCGAATAACATTATAGCAGGAGATAGTGCTAACCCTCTTGCAAGACCTACTCTTTTTCTCATTCCTCCTGATAATTCACTAGGAAGCTTATCAAAAGAAACTTCTTTAATGCCCACGGACAATAATAATTCTGCCGCCTTGTTTTGAATTTTATGTTCTGTCATATCGGTAAATTCACACAATGGAAAAGCAACATTTCCTTTCGCGCTAAGAGAATCAAATAAGGCTGCATATTGAAAAAGCATTCCAAAATTTCTTCTAAATTCTCTCAATTGAATTGGACTCATATCAGCAAGGTCACTTCCCAAAACATTTACAGTTCCAGAAGTAGGAGAGAGTAAACCCAAGATATGTTTTAACAAAGTCGATTTACCTGCTCCCGAAAACCCTAGAAGTGAGGTGATTTTATTACGAGGAATTTCGATATTAAGATTATCTAGAATTGTATGTTCGCCAAAACTTTTGGTTAAACTTTTAATTGAAATAGCGACATCATCAAATTGCATCTTTACCTATATATAATGATTATAAAATTCTAACTAAAAAACTTGTTAAAAAATAATCGATTATCAAAACAGAAATCATTCCCCACACCACAGCAAGATTCGTTCCTTTACCAACACCTTCGGCACCTTTGGTCACTCTAAACCCAAAATATGTTCCGATAACCCCTATTAAGAATCCAAAAACAATGGCCTTAATTACTCCTTGCAGAAGATCCGGTAAAAACATGAACTCCCCTAACTTAGAGAGATATAGAGATTCATCAATCATTAATGCTTTGGTACCAACAAGAATAGATCCAATATTTCCCACTAAGACAAAAAGACATGACAGCATTGGTAAACAAATTGTTGATGCAATGATTCGCGGTACTGCCAAATATTGAAAGCTATCAATTCCCATTACTTCAAGGGCATCAATTTGTTCGGTTACTTTCATAGTTCCAATTTGAGCGGCCATAGCTGCTCCTGCTCGACCTGCAACTATTAATCCTGTTAACACTGGTCCTAATTCTTTTGCCATAGTGATAGCAACGACAGGTCCCACTAAAGAGTCAACTGATATAAGTTTAAATCCAAAGTAAACTTGATAGGCCATTACCATTCCTGTAAATGAGCCTGACAAACAAACTATAAATAGAGATTTGTTTCCAATGAAATAAAACTGTTCAAAGAGATTTTTAATTCTAAACGGCGGTTTTAAAAACCAATAAAAGAATTTAGAGCCAAACCGAGAAACTGATCCCAATCCATTAATTGAATTAATAACAGATAAACCTACTTTTTCAACATATGAACGCGACATGGCAGCAAAACTCAAAATCAATCCTTTGATGACATTTTTGCTCTAGATATTAGTTTAAACCATAAATTCGTGGAATGCGAGAACTCAACAGACAAAAGAGCTCATAGGGAATCGTTCCCGACTCTTCTGCGAAATGTAAGAAATTTTCTTGATGATGATCCCAAACGGTAAAAAGCTCTCCTGGGATTAAGTCTGACCTAGCTGACATATTAAAATAGATTTGGGCCATGTCCATATTGACACGCCCCACAACCTCCCCCTTATGCCCCCTGTAGTTAATTGTTGAACTCTGAAACCGAGTAAGAAATCCGTCTCCATACCCGAGTGCTATGATTGCAATCATACCGTTGTCCGGGCAAGGTGTTGCTCCATAACCTAGGGGCTGACCTTTTTCAACTTTATATGTTTTGATGATATAGGTTTCTAATTTAGAAATAATTAGCCCCTCCCAAGGGTGCTCTTTTCGAAGACTTGGCAATAGACTTGATGGCCCATAAAGCATAAGACCAGGTCTAATATGAGATTCCTCTAATCCCTCTTTTTGAATGATTGCACCAGAATTGGATAGACTCGTTTTATTTATATTTATTCCTACTGCTTTGAATGAGCTTTTTAATTCTTTAAACTTTTCTAACTGATAAAGGTTCCTCTTATTTTTAACCATTGATAAAGATGATGATGAAAGATGTGACATCAAATGATCGATCGAGTTTCGTCCAGATTTTTTAATCAATTTAATAACAATTTCAATTTCTTCGTGGGCAATGCCCAATCTATTCATGCCTGTATTAAACTTAAGAACAAGAGGAAAGTGAGAAAAATCGGAAGAATTTAAAAAAAACTTGAGATCACTTAAATTAGAAATAACCGGAATTATTCTCTGATTTAAATAACATTCTATGCTTACTTTTTCTTGAATTTGAATATCAGAAAAAACATATAGTTCGAATTGATCTTTATATAATTCCTGTCGAAGATAGAGGGCCTCTATAAGTGTTGCAGTTCCAAATTCTTTAATACCAAGTTCATTATGAGCAAAGTTAACAATTGATTTAGAGCCATGCCCGTAAGCATCAGCTTTAACCATAAAAATACATTTATTAGTCGGGGCTATTTCTTTAAGGAAGTTATAATTATTATTTAGGTAAGAAAGGTCAATATTTAATCGACTTCTAAATTTCATAAAAATTACAGATCAGTCTGCTGTTCAAAGTTCACGAAAAAACCGTTTTTTAAATCATTGGCATGGTCTTTAACATTGCCCGAAGCCATGTCTTGAGCCTCAATTACAGCATTTTTCTTTTTTGTTACCATTGGCATCGAGTATAATTGTTGTCCATCTAACATCGAAAGAACTGCGTCGGAACTATAATGAATCATCTTAATTTTGGGTGGCATTTCTCTCACCATGACAATATCGATATCTTCAAAATATTTCCAATAAGGGAATCTAGAAACATAAGCTTTTAAAGATCGGAAGATTTTTTCATTCTCTTTGTTGTTTGCTAGAACTCCAATATGTCCGATATTAAAAGTAGAAACTTTTAAATCTATTTTGTATTGGTTTCCAAATCGAAAAAGAAAATCTTTAAAGAAATCATTCCAATAAAATCTAATGTTTGCTTTTGATCTTATGAATTGAATTATTTCGGAAAAATCAACTGTGATCAGATGTTTGCTCTCTTCTTCTCCTGCTAAATCATCAAAATTTTCTCGATCCATAGCTTGGAACAATTCAAATGGGTTCACAATATTACCTAACGTTTGCTCTACATTTGTTTCTTTTAAGCAAAAGTTTGAATAAAGTCCTGATAGATATCTTTCTAAACTATCCCAGTTAAACTGATTGAGGAAACTTTCATTCTCACAACGTAAAAGGATGATGACATCAGGAAGGTCATGTTTTCCCTTAATCATCAGAGACATAAGTTCGCCACCAAGAAGTTCAACACCAACTTGAGAGGCTAGGTTTTGAGCAAAGGCTTGGATTCCCTCTCGACACGGTTGCCCCAACCACAGAGATGGAATAGATTTAAATTTTGAGGTCTGCAGGACAGGACTTACTAGTCTCTGACCATTTTTACTCAATTCTAACAAACTCCATGCTTGAATTTCTCGAACAGAATCAAACACTACCGAAAGAGCTTCATTGAAATCTCGAGCATTTCTTTTATTTTCAAATCGAGATGTTACTGACTCTAAAAAGTTTCTATAATAATCTTCTTCTTTTAATTTTTCTGAAGCAGAAATCAAAGTTGTAACTTGTCTTTCCATTTTATGTGACTGAATTTCAAAATCTTTTTCTTTCGCATTCACTTCAAGTGAATGATTAAATCTTCTTAACGCTGATTTTATTTGTCCCCTTAGATTTGTCTCTTTTTTAATGAGACCATAATTTAACATTTCAAATGTTGAATAAACTAATGGAGCATTTTCATTGTTATAAAAAAAGCAAAGTGGCAGTTGGTCAGTTTTAACAAAAGGATGATTTCTTAAAAGCCGATCTCCTTCACTCATTAATTTTACATCTACAATTGCAAGTGATGGCATTTGGGACAAAGCCCCTTTCCAAAAATCTTTTAAGGTTTCGTAGTAATGAGGAATAATTCCCATTTCTCTAAAGACTTCTGAAACATTTTTACAATCTTCAATATCGGAAAGTAATAACGCTACGGAGAGATTTTCAATCGTCTCTTTTTCCTTAAGGTTCTTGATCATTCCTTGAAGTTTTTGTTTCATCTTAGTCCGTCCCTTTTTGCCATTATGCCCAAATAAGCCTGCTCCGTCTATGAAAGAAGGTGCTCTTTGAGAGTCTTTGCCGTCCATATCCTATCCTGATTTGATGCATATAGGCAAGTGTCGGCCTTTTGGTAATATTCTTCCCTCTGCGAGTAAAGTTCTTTCAAATACTTAGGCCCTTTTGTCGTAAGAGGTCTCGACTTATCACCTACTATCCGCTCAAGACAAGTTGATAAAGGAGTGTTCAACCAAACCAAAAAGCAATCATCCCAACTCTGCTTAAGCTCCAATAATTTCTCTGTAACCGCACCGCCACCTAGCGAGATAAAGAGATCTGAGCCTTGCCCTTCACTCCCAATTTTTAATTCATTCAATATTTTAAGTTCTAGAGAACGAAATTCTTGCCAACCAACGTCCCCTATCAGTTCGGTCAAGTCTTGATGACCAGTCCCTGATCTTAAGAAAATTTCATGGTCTAAGTCTAGAAAGGAACCAGTACAGGAAGATTTTTGCAATTCATTAAGAAATGTCGTCTTTCCTGCACCCATAAATCCACAAATCAAAATAATCACAACGCCTCGCATCCGGCTATTTTCCTTGAAAACACTATTTCAAAGAGTTGTATAACTATTATGAACGATATCCTCCAGTAATTCAAAAAATAACTTGCGTATATCAAGGCTTTAACGTATTTCAACATATTCAAATAATTGTAAGATCATATCAAATTCGGAGTTGAATATGGCAGTACCAAAGAAAAAGACCAGTGTTTCTCGCAAAGGCAAAAGGAGAGCTGGACAACATCATAAATTATATTCACGTGGAAACGTGATAACAGATCCAACGACTGGAGAATTAACTCTACGTCACTGTGTAACGCCTTCTGGTGTATACAAAAATATAAAAGTTTTTGAAACAAGAGCAGATAAAGAAGAACTAGAAGAAGGTGAAGAGTAAATCTTCATTTAACTTGTCAAAGTCAAACTTTTTTTAAAAAATATGTGGGCCCACTTTCTAGTGGGCCTTCTTTTAATTAGGATTTTATAAATGTCTCAATACAAAACAAAAGTTCTCGGTACAGGAATGTGCGTCCCAGAAAGAGTCGTTACCAATGTTGATTTAGAAAAAACAATTGAAACAAATGATCAATGGATTTATGAGAGAACAGGAATAAGAGAGCGTAGAATTTGCAAAACGATTGGTGGCGAGTTCCCCTCTGATTTAGCTTATAGTGCAACCCTTCAGGCACTTGAAGCTGCTAACATGCAACCAAATGATATAGACATGATTTTGTTTGCAAGTGTAACCCCAGACATGAAACTTCCAAATACGGCCTCTATCCTTCAGACGAAGTTAGGAATTGAAAACCAATGTGCTTGTCTTGATATTGCTGCCGCTTGTTCAGGTTTTGTTTATGGAACAAATATGGCACATGCCATGATACAGACAGGAATGGCAAAGACAGTTCTAGTTGTAGGATCAGAAATGCTCTCACAAGAAATTGATTGGACTGATAGAAGAATCTGTATTCTTTTTGGTGATGGCTGCGGAGTTGCTCTTTATGGACGATCTGAAGATAACTCAGCAATTCTCGCCACATGCCTAGGTGCAGACGGAACAGGTAAAGAATTTTTCCAACAACCAGTCGGAGGAGCTGTTACCCCTCTCACTAAAGAACATATTTTAAACAGAGAACATTTCATGCAGATGAAAGGAACTGAAATGTTTAAAGTCGCCACTCGAACTTTAGCTAAGAATGCTAAAAAAGTGATCGCTGATGCTGGTATGTCTTTATCTGATGTTGATTGGGTAATTCCTCATCAAGCAAATTACAGAATTATTGAAACCACAGCAAAACTTCTTGGGATTCCAATGGATCAAGTCGTTGTAAATATTGATAAATATGGAAATACGTCAGCGGCAACCGTGCCCATGGCATTTCATGAAGCTGTCGCCGACGGAAGAATTAAAAGAGGGCAGATTGTTCTTTTTGATGCTTTCGGTGCAGGACTCACCCATGGAGCGACACTCTTACGCTATTAAAAAGGATAACATTATGGCCAAATCAGTGACCCTACTTTTTCCAGGACAAGGTGCTCAGTATGTCGGTATGGGAAAAGACCTAGACCAAGACCTGTTTAGAAAAGCAGATATAGCTCTAGGATTTTCGCTTTCTAGATTAATGCTTGAAGGTCCTGAAGAAGAGCTGAAATTAACTCAAAATACACAACCAGCTATTCTCTCACATTCGATAGCTCTTTTTAAAAAAGTTAATAAGATCTTAACTGAACGTGGAGTTAAAATTGATCGAGTCCTCGGCCACTCCGTTGGTGAATATGCTGCTTTAGTTGCAGCAGATGTTCTCAGTTTTGAAGACGCAGTAAAGGCCGTTAACCTTCGAGGCAAATTCATGCAATCAGCAGTCCCTGCAGGTAAAGGGAAAATGATAGCTGTCATGAAAGTGCCTGAAGAAAAAATTATTGCGGCATGTAAAGCAGTATCGACAGAAAACGAAAAAGTCATGCCTGCCAATTTTAATGAGCCAAATCAAACTGTTATTTCTGGCGAAGCAAATGCTTGCGATAGGGCCGTGGCGTGGTTAACAGAAAATCATACTGATCCTCACCGTACAATTGAACTACAAGTGTCTGCTCCTTTTCATTCAAGTTTAATGAAGCCAGCCGCCCTTAAACTAGAGAAAGCTTTTGAAGAATTTACATGGAAATCAAACAATCTTGATTACATTGCCAATATTAATGCTAGGACTTATGCCACAGGAACAAATGCAGATACAATAAAGCAGAACCTTATCAAACAAGTTGATGGGTCTGTTTTGTGGACGAAATCAATACAAGCTTTACCTGAAGACACTCTTTGTTTAGAAGTAGGTCCGGGAAGAGTTTTAATGGGTCTTGTGAGAAAAATAAAACGCGGAATTAAAGTTATTCCTCTTGATAAAGATGGAAGCTTTGAAGACCTGATGGAGCTACTATGAGCGTTAATTTTGAAGATTTAAAAGGCAAAGTCATTTTAATCACAGGGGCCACGAGAGGAATAGGAAAAGCCATTGCTTTAAGTCTTGCATCTCAAGGTGCCCATATTGTTTATAATTTTCGAGATGGTAAAGAAGATACTGCTTTAAAACTAAAAGCTGAACTTCTAGAAAAAGGGGCCACTGCTGCTAGTCCGCTAGGTTTTGATATTACTAATACTAAGCAAATGAAAGAAGTACTTGAGCAGTTTGTGAAAGAAACTGCTCAAATTACTGGTGTGGTTAATAATGCTGGAATTTCTCGAGATCAATTAGTTCTCAGAATGAAAGAAGAAGATGTAGCCGCTACAATTGACACCAATCTCAAAGGCGCAATCATGTTAACGCAAGTGCTTTCAAGATCCTTTCTTCGAGCTGAAAATGTTTCAATCGTCAACATGAGCTCAGTTGTTGGACTAATGGGAAACACCGGGCAAATTGCCTATGCTGCCTCCAAAGCAGGGCTTATTGGCTTCACTAAATCTTACGCTAAAGAACTCTCTTCAAGAAATGTTAGATGCAACGCGGTATGTCCTGGATTTATTCAAACTGAAATGACTGAAACTCTTGATGTAAAGGTAAAAGACACGTATCTTTCTTCCATTCCTTTAAAGAGATTTGGATATACTGACGAAGTGGCCAATTTGGTAAACTTCTTGTTAAGTAAAACCTCATCTTATATTACTGGTGAAGCAATAAAAATTGACGGTGGTCTTTATATTTAAATACAATTCGAACATAGAATAAATATCTAGGAGATAAACATGCAAGAAAAAGTAATAAATTTAATATCTGATGCAACAAAAATCGAAAAAGAAAAAATCCAATTAGGGACAAGCTTTGTTGATGACCTCAACCTTGATTCATTAGACATTGTTGAGCTTATGATGAAAATGGAAGATGAGTTCGGAGTTGAAATTCCGGAAGAGGACGCTGAAGGACTTAAATCAGTTCAAGATGTAGTAACTTACCTCGAAAAGAAATAACTAACTAAAAAGGCTCTTTTGGAGCCTTTTTAGTTTTGAAGACATAAATATGAGGGTGAATCATGAAATTAAATAGAGTTGCCATCACAGGGCTTGGAATTGTCTGTGCCAACGGAAATAATTTAGAAGATACATGGAAAAGTATTGTTAAGGGTGAGCCAGGAATTTCAAAGATTGAAAATACTCCGGTAGCCGATCTTGCAGTTCAAATTGCTGGTGAAGTTAAAAATTTTACTCTATCTCCAGAGATTCTTAGAGAAAGGGAACAACCTCGTTATGATAAATTTATTCACTATGCACTCAGCGCAGGCCATGAAGCATTCGCAAACTCTGGACTCCTAACAGAATCTCCTTATCTTCAAGAAAAAATGGGGTCAATCCTCGGTGTCGGAATGGGAGGATTTCCTGGAATCTTATCAACCTATGACACCTATTTAGAAAAAGGTCCCCGTAGAGTTTCTCCATTTTTTATTCCTGCAGTTATTCCCAATATGGCCTCAGGACTTTTAACAATTCAACTTGGTCTTAAAGGACTTAATTATACAATTTCTTCTGCTTGCGCTTCTGCAACTCATGCCTTAACTGCAGCCAGTTATGAAATTATGTTTGGCAGGCAAGACGTTATGATCTCAGGTGGAGCGGAGTCAACAATTGTAAACTGCCCAATGCAAGGATTCATTTCTATGAAAGCTCTTTCAAAAAGAAATGATGAACCAGAAAAAGCTTCTCGTCCTTTTGATACTGCAAGAGATGGTTTTGTCATGGGTGAAGGTGCAGGCTGTCTCGTTCTTGAAAATTATGACAAAGCGGTTGCAAGAGGTGCAAGAATTTATGGCGAAGTTGTAGGTCATGGTGCCACATCAGATGCACATCATATCACGGCCCCTCATCCAGAAGGGGACGGCGCTTATAGATGTATGGAAATGGCCATTCAATCTGCGGGAATTGATCCAAGTTTAATTGGCTATGTAAACGCTCATGGAACCTCAACTCCTCTTGGAGATATTGGCGAAACCAAAGCAATCAGAAAAACTTTTGGTAGTCATGCAGAGAACCTGCTTGTTTCTTCAACCAAATCAATGACTGGCCATTTATTAGGTGCAGCTGGTGGAATTGAATCTGTTTTTTGTGCTATGGCACTTCATACTGGTGATATACCGCCAACTATCAATTTAGAGAATCAAGATCCAGAATGTGATCTGAATTACGTACCAAATAATCCTGTCAAAAAAGAAGTTGAATATTCTCTTTCAAATTCATTTGGATTTGGAGGAACAAATTCATCAGTATTATTTAAAAGAGCGACCACATAATTTAAGCTAAGGAGAGCCAGCATGTTTCATACAAATGCCACTTCAGTTGGAAAAATGGATCCGGAACTTCAGGCATTAATTGAAAAGGAAACACGAAGACAAGAAGATGGATTGGAATTAATAGCCTCTGAGAATTATGCTTCCCTCGCTGTTATGGAAGCACAAGGTTCTACTCTCACAAATAAATACGCAGAAGGATTACCAAATAAAAGATATTACGGTGGATGTGAAGTTGTCGATTCTGTTGAGACTTTGGCCATTGAAAGAGTTAAGAAAATATTTAATTGTTCATTTGCTAATGTTCAAGCTCATTCAGGATCACAAGCTAATATGTGTGCTTATTTTGCACTACTAAAGCCAGGTGCAAAGGTTCTTGGAATGAACTTAGCAGAAGGCGGTCACCTTACACATGGTTCACCAGTAAACTTTTCAGGAAGACTTTTTGAAATCATTCCCTATGGATTAAACACCGAAACAGAAGCGATAGATTATGATAAATTAGAAGAGCTTGCTCTTAAAGAAAAGCCCAAGATGATTATTGCTGGGGCCAGTGCTTACGCAAGAACCTTAGATTTTGAAAGATTTAGAGCTATCGCTGATAAGGTTAATGCTTTCTTAATGGTCGACATGGCGCATATAGCGGGTCTTGTCGCAGCCGGTGTTCATCCATCACCATTTCCACACGCTCATATTGTGACTTCTACCACACATAAAACCCTGCGTGGACCAAGAGGTGGAATTGTTCTCACAAATGATGAAGAACTAGCGAAGAAAATCAATTTTCATATGTTCCCAGGAATTCAAGGTGGACCATTAGAGCATGTTATCGCAGCTAAAGCTGTCGCATTTCTGGAAGCACTTCAACCAGAATATAAAGACTACCAAACAAAAGTAGTTCAAAATGCAAAGGCATTAGGCGAAGCATTGAAAACACTTAAAATTGAAATTGTTTCAAATGGAACAGACAATCACCTTCTTATGATTAAAACAGACTCTGTTAAACTAAACGGTAAAGAAGCTGAAAAAGCTCTAGAAGCTGCTGGTATCACTTGCAATAAAAATATGATTCCTGGCGACACAAGATCACCATTTGTAACCTCAGGAGTTCGTATAGGAACACCTGCGGTAACAACCAGAGGACTTGATACAACTCATATGCAAAAGATTGCAGGCTGGATAAATAAGGCTTTAAGAAATCATGATAATGCTAAAACACTTAAAGAAATAAAAAATGAAGTGATGAATCTTTGTCACGACTATCCCGTTTACAAATAAATTACACACGCTTAGACGAAAGCATATGTGCTTAGTAAGCGTACTTACCTAACGTAATGTTGGATAATCACCAGGGCTTTGTTGCCAGACAGTTACGAAGTCCCAAGTATCAAATAATGGACTCGTTGTAGAATCAAAAAAGTAATTAGGAAAATCTGTTCCATCGATCCCTACTCCAAAACTGTTGCATCCAACACAATCTAAATCTGTGTAGTAGTGATTATTAACAGTTCCAAATCCCTCTCCAGCCAATCCCCTACTCTAATCGCGAAAAAAACTCCTAGATCTCCTACAACGTAAGATCTTCTGATTATCCCAGTAACAGAAAAGCTCCCTCAGGTGAAACAGCGAATTCAACATCGATGTAATTTTTTCATCCTGTAGAAGTCAAGAGAACAGTAGACAATAGAAGAAATAATTTGACAGAAAATATCATGATAAGTTCCCTATCGGCATAGTTCTATATAGTATGAATACTTATAAAAGGGTAACATTGTTTTCAGATATCTCAATAAAGTTATTGAATCACGAAAGAACTTACTACTTTCACACAGTAAATTCCCAGAAAAATCCGTCTTAGGGGATGAGTTTTAAGACATCACCTCCACTTTTTTTAACATCTTTAATAGTTAACAATTGAGGCCTATATTGTTTATTTAAATAGAGTTTAACTTGATCATCATAATGCTTTGAAAAGGGGCGGCCAGAATTTCCTGTCGGAATAATTCCAAAGCTTATACTTGCATCTTTAAGGTCAATGAGCCTTCTTGTAGATGGACCGCTTTTTATTTTAAAATGATCATCATACCTTTTTGAGGCCAAATTATTAATCTGACCATACCCGCCTGCAATTGGAAAAGGTCCGATATTAAACAATAAGTTTAATGGCCTCTTTTTTCCAACGGAGTGAACAAATTCTAAAGTATGCACCTTGCCCCATTGCCAGTTCTCTATTTTTGACCCAAGCTTTGTCTCTAAGCTTTTAAGAGTCGCCTCAAAAGAAAGGTTCATTATTTCTTTTTGAGTTTCTTGTTTTTTAGTGGCCTTAAGGTTCCACCATAGTGACGTCTTACTCATCACCAATGTCTTAAAAAAATGATCTGAATCTGGTATAGATAAAAAAGCTTTATATTGCTTGGGGGTAAGCTCATCTCTAAGAGTTATTTTTAGAATTTCTTTTTTCCATTGTTGATAAATTGATGATGCTATAGAGTCAGTGCTTGATGATCCATCCCAGGCCTTGAGGTATTTAATTGCTTTAGTATATTTTTCATCTCTTGCTGATGAATCTAACATGGGTACAAGATGGGCCATTTGCTTAGGTCCAAGATGAGAAATAGTATCAGTTTGAATATTTTTAAATTCTTCTATTGACCATTTATCTTGTTGCTTTAGAAGCTTTTCAATTCTTTCTAACCTATTAGATGTTTTAAAGTATCCTCCAATATATTTGTCTGACTTAAATTGAGGTTTGTAATTTGCGTTGACAATAACTCCATCTTCAGGATTGTAGAGATGTGGATTTTCTTTTATGTCAAGATATCTAAGATACTCATGTTCTCCACTCCATCCATTAAGAATTTGTCTTCCTGTCACTCCTTCTGGTCTAAGAGGTATTTTGGACATGACGTGATAACCAATGTTTCCTGCTTTATCTGCCCATGTAAGAGAAAGAGCTGGGGCTGCCCCCAAAGAAAGAGCGGCCTCAAAATCTTCCTTTGTTTTTGAATCCCTTAAAGCATAAAGGGCCTTAAATGCATGATTTTCAGGGTGAGAGTAAGACCATTTTAAAGATAGATGTTTTCCTTTTTTCTCGTATTTTGTTCCATCTAATAAAGGTCCATGGGGAGTTGAATAAACTTTAAATTTATAATCTTTCTCGCCTTTAATTTTAATGACTTCTTGTTCAATTCTAAGAGGAACCCATTCATTTTTATACATCACTTTATTTTCTTTCCAATCAATTTTTTCTTGGTAAATATCAAGGTCATCAGTTCCTGACATGGTCATTCCCCATGCCCTATTTGCGTTATGTCCAATAGCTGGAAAAGGAAGTAATGGTAAATAGTTTCCATAAATATCAAGGTCAGGAGTTTTGATATGAGCTTCATACCATACGGATGGGTTTGAAAAATCAATATGAGGATCGTTAGCAAATAATGGAAACCCAGATTTGCTTTTCTTCCCCGAAACTACCCATGAGTTAGAACCTTCAAAAAGTCCAAATTCATCTTCTAATTCTTTAATTGCTTGAGAAAGATCAGAAAACCATTCCTGTTTTGTGTAAGCTATTTTTACTGCATCGCTTAATTGATTCTTGTTTAAATTAAAAGCAGAATTATTATTCTCACCCAGCTGTGCATCAAGTTCTTTTATTTTATCATGAGGATAATTAGCATAGAGTTCAGTAAACAAAGTATCGGAAAGAATTCCTTTTGCAAAGCTTAGGACCATATATCCTGTGAGTGCTAAAGACTCCTCCAACTTAAAAGGCTTTGGTTTATACCCTAGTAAAAGAAATTCAATAGGAAGAGGTTGAGTTTCGATAAAATGTTGAACACCATCATAAAAAGCTTCCACTTCAATTAATATCTTTGGATCAATATTTTTTTTGTTCTTTAAAAAATAATCATCCATGGTTTTTCTAATACGAAGCTTTCGTAAAACAATATCCCATTTTTTTGCTTTAGGACCAAAGATTTCACTTAATTGACCATTTGTAACCCTCCTTAGAAGATCCATGTGGAATAATCGATCTCCAGCAATGGTAAAACCTAATGTTCTCATAGCATCCGGTCTATTTTCTGCTTCAATATGGGGTATTGAGTATTTGTCTCGGTAGACGATAACAGGCTTAGAGAGACCTTTTAATTGCATTTCGCCCGAAAGCTTAGGGAGTCTCGACTGAAAATAAGTTCTAATACATGCCACTGTAACAAGTACGGCAATGACAAATATTGATAATAGTTTTACTATTCTCATTAAATTCCTTTTATTTTATAAAACTCTCCTTAGAGTATGTTATGGGCAATACTTATGTTCAATCATTTTTCACTAATTATATTTCTTCTGATCTCAATAACTTTCTCAATTTCTTCTGTTGCTACCACATTTTATCCTATAGACTATGAAGACTCTCGAAAAGAGTTTAGAAAAGTTGCAAAGAGATTATCAATGACTCACCCTGATTTAATCTATAACTTTTTTAAAGTACCTTCTAGAATTGATAGCGATTTAACGACAGATTATATTTATATCCCTGCAAAAAAAATGACTGAGAAGTTACTGATTATCACTTCAGGAGTTCATGGTGTTGAAACATTTACTTCTTCGGCCATACAACAGATGTTCCTAAATGAAATTCTTCCTACTGTTGATTTAAACAAAATGGGCTTATTAATGATCCACTCCTTAAATCCATACGGCTTTAAATATAAAAGAAGAGTCACCGAAAATAATGTCGATTTAAATAGAAACTTTATTTTAGAAAGAGGGCCATTTAAAGATCCAAATGATAAGTATCAAACTTTCAGAGACTTTCTCAATCCACCAGAAAAACTAAGTATAGGATTTTTTTCAAAAATTTCACATATTGTAAAAACTTTATTCTATTCGATTCGTTATGGTAGACCTGCCTTTAGACAAGCCATTCTTCAAGGTCAATACTCTTATGAGAAGGGAATTTATTTTGGTGGTAAAGTAAATGAACCTCAAGTCTCATTATTGAAACATCTCTTATTAACAACAGCAGGGCCCTATAAGGAAGTTTTTGCTATTGACCTCCACACAGGATATGGAAAGCGTGGAACATGTCACTTTTTTGGTCTTGGAAAAAATGTCAAAAGTAATACTGATATCATTGAAAAAGTTTTTAAAGGTTACAAAATTGATGGTGGGCAGGAAGGCAACTTTTACACCACGACAGGAGATTTTCCAAGGTTTGTTGAACAAATTTTAAAAAACAAGAAAACTGTTGTCATGACATTTGAATATGGAACACTAGACAGTCAAACAACATTAGGTGCTATTGAATCTCTTCGAAGAAGTAGCGTTGAAAATCAAGGCGTTCAATTTGGCTATGACTCAAAAGATGACCAAAACAAGTCAATTAAAGACTTTCTAGATATGTTTAACCCTCCAGATCCAAAGTGGAGAGAAAAGGTTCTAACCGATTCTAGAAAAATATTTCCTAATGTTATTAAAAACTTCCTGGCCTATTAATTATAAGGGAACCCCTACAAGGGATATAAGGAAGACAACTAAGATAATTTGTGAAATTGCCCGTAAAATCATGAAAATGCCTCAATATGCTAATTTATGTGTGTGTGTGTAAAAAGGTTAACAGCACAGGTATTTTCGCGTCAAATGACATCGTCTTACAGTAGAAATCATCTCATCTATTTATTAATATTTAATTAAATATTAATAAATAGATGGTGTTCACTCTTGCCATTGCTCCTAGGATTTCGTAAAAATAAGACAAACAATGGGGTATAATTATGCACTGTCCGTCATGCGGTGAGTTAGACACAAAAGTTATTGATTCTAGACTTTTACAAGAAGGTAAAACTGTTAGAAGAAGAAGAAAATGTCCTAACTGTTCAATTAGGTTCACAACTTACGAAAAACTTCAGGTTCAACTTCCACTCATTGTAAAATCTGACGGACGTCGTGAACCATTTAACAGAGAAAAAGTCATGAAAGGTCTTAAGAAGGCTTGCCAAAAAAGACCTATTGCTGCCGATCGCCTTGAACTTTTGTTAGACGACCTTGAAAAGTTTTTATTAGACACCGAAAGAAAAGAATTTAAAGCTACAGAAGTTGGTCAATATATAATGGCCAGCCTCTATGAGATTGATCCTGTATCTTATGTTAGATATGGCTCTTTTTACTGGAACTTTAAAGACCTTGAAGACTTTACAAGCAGCTTAAAAAACAAACCTGAATTAAAAATGATAGCGAATAAGGTCACTCAGCATGAACTCAAGCAATAACACTTTAGCTAGAGATTTTACTCTCAAGTTTCTATTCCATTTAAGATTAGACGCTAGGGCCGATTTTTTGGAAAATCTAAAGACAGAAAGTACCCCCCTCGCTTTACTTGAGCAAGAGTGGAATGACTTTAATCAATCTTATACTGAAACTGATATTGAACATCCAAATAATCAGCTAAATGACGATTCTTATAATTATTCTAAATCACTTATAAATACGATTCTTTCTGAGTACGACACATTAACCAAAATGATCTCTTCTTACCTACAAAAAAGAACAATTGATAAAGTTCACAGAATGGACTTCTGGATTCTTATGATTGGATCAGCAGAGTTTTTATTAGAAGATAGAGTACCCCACACTGTTGTTCTCAATGAGGCCATAGAATTAGCAAAGAAATACGGAGATAATGATTCCTACTCTTTTATCAATGGTGTTTTAGATAAACTCTCTAAAGATCATTTTTCCTAATTATTATGCAAGAAAATCAACTCAAACTATTAAAAAAATTTGATAACTCAATACTTGGTCTCATCTGGATCACCAAAGAACCCCTATCAGCCAGGCCATTCTATTTTGAGGCCATAGACTATCTTTTAGATGGAATGCTTACTGTTCATAATAATAGGGTTATAGACAATGAAGACCTTAAACAAAATTCCAAATCTTTTTTTATTGGAACTAGTTTTGGAAAACCTATTTTCATATCACACCTTGTAGAAAGCTCGGAAAAACTTAAAAAGGACGCTTTTGAACTCACTCAATTGGCCTCAAAATCCCCTCAAGACAGATCTTCTTTCATCATTTTAGAATCAGCTCAGGTTAAATTGTCCCAGCAGCTTTCATCGAAGTTTCTAGACTTTAAATTTATTCAATTAAAAGGCGAGTAATCTAAAGTTTTAAAATTATTTTTTGGCACCGATATAAATGACCCATGATTCACAGTTTTCTTCGTCATCTGACTTATAGAAATTACCATCTCCAGAACCATCTTTATCGGTACCTTCCCAGTATGTGAAAGATTCAGAAAAACCTGCTTCATCAAGGATTTCTCGTAGCTCCATCGGGCTCCACATACGCCAGTCATAAGTAAATACTTGCTCATGCTTAACTTTATCTTTGTGCATTTTAAAATGAATATAATAAAGAACTTCGTTTGTAAGTGGATTAAATTTTTCACAATCCCAATAATAAGTATGGCCATCGTGCTCAGTGGCTTCCTCTAATGGCTCACAGCAGTCAGAGCCTCCAAAGAGATCAAGAAAGAAAACTCCATCTTTATTTAAACTTTTATGTACTTTTTTAAAATAATCTAGAAGCTCTGCTCGTTTTTTAAAAATAAAATAAGAAAAGTTAAATGCAACGGTAATATCAGATTTAAATTTTTGTGGCCCTAGAACATTCCCCATAATGTATTGCATGCGTGATTGTTCTTCATCGGATAATTTTAAGTAATGATTTTCTTTTCCATATTTTACTGGTTCAGGATCCAGATCAATGGCATAGGCCTTATTTTTTGGCGAAAGTTTAACCCAATCACAGGCCATAGCAGCGGTACCACCAAAATCTTCTCTAAACACGACTGCATTTTTTTTATATAGTTTTTTGTACTCTTTTTTAATGAAGTCAATATCTGCTTCATGGCATTGAACTGAGTCTTCATAAAGTTTGTACTTATCTTCTAATGACAATTTGCTCTTAGCTACCTTCTTCTTAGTCATGCTTTTATCCTTAATTAAACTTGTGTGGAAACTGTACCGAATGGTATTCAATCAGTCATTAGATAATTTTAAATGTTAGTATTCTTCGTAGGATTTAACTTCCTGAATTCCCGATCCAAATGTGGAATTTATCTTATCTTTTAGCTCAAACCGTAGATCATTCGTAGCATAGACAGACCTCGCAATTTCAATGAATTTCTCATCAAATTCTTTCTTTTTTTCCTTATCTCGAATATCGTCTTCAATTTTCCATAAAACTTCATTAATCCTTGCTAACTCAACGAGTAATGGTTCAAGATTCTCCAATTTAAGATCATCAATCACTTGAAATATTACATCTTTTTCTTTTTTTATATGAATAAGTTTACTCTCATCATCGATAAATTTTTCTTTAATTGTTAAAATGGTGTACTTATCAATTAACTCCCCAAGGGACACTTCACACATTAATTTCATCATTTGAGCCTTCCGTATAAATATTAGTTAAGTATTTCTCGCAATAGGTTTTCAGTTCCTTCTTCTAAAATATCCAGCACTGTTTCAAAACCATTTTCCCCACCATAGAAAGGGTCAGGAACCTCATCAAATGACAAATCATATACATAATCACACATTTTATAAATTCGATCTGACTGGCTTTTTGTTAATGCCCTAGATAAAAGTTTTCTATAGTTTAAATTATCCATGGCCAAAATATAATCAAATTTTTCAAAGTCTGATGATCTCAACGCACGAGAAAACGAAGTTAGTTCAATTCCTCTTTTAACTGCTGCAGCTCTCATTCTTTTATCTGCTTTTTGACCTTCATGGTATCCACTGGTTCCACATGAATCCACGATAAATAGATCTGCAACATTTCTAGATTTAATTAAGTTTTTAAAGATACCTTCAGCGGCAGGAGAACGACAGATATTTCCGAGACAGACAAATAATACTTTTTTCATATTTACCACATAGGTGATATAGTTTTACATTATTAGGTAAATGATAAAGAGCGAGAATGATTATGGCCATACATGAAATCTTACATATGGGGCACCCGGTACTTAGACAAGTAGCAGAAAAAGTAAGTCCCAAAGAAATCTTGGATCCTTCAATGAAAGATCTTATCTCTAATATGGCCGAGACCATGAAAGAAAAACAGGGAATTGGTTTAGCTGCACCTCAAATTGGTGTTTCAAAAAAAATTGTAGTTATTAAAGTTCCTCTCGATTCTGAACGCTATCCAGACTCTGAAGAATCTCCATTATTTGTGCTTTTTAATCCTGTCGTAACAATTTTAGACGAAGAAATACAAGGCTGCTGGGAAGGCTGTCTTTCGGTCCCTAATTTAAAAGGATATGTTGAACGTCCTCAAAAGATCCAAGTAGATTTTCTTGACCAAAGCGCTCAAGAACAAAGATTTATTGCTGAAGGATTTCTCGCTATTGTTTTTCAACATGAATTAGACCATTTAGATGGGATAATTTATATAGATAAACTAAAAGACACACGTCTCTTAGCTTATTGCGATGAATACGATAGATATTTTACTGAAGATGAATAAGAAAACCAAAATAATTTAAGACTAAAATACTTTTTCAGCATAAATAATTTCAAATAGTTAATCATATTTTATCTCAATATTCCGATGCGTTACTAGGTAGATTTTGGAGAATAGATGGCAATAAAACCGCGAGAGTTATATATTATATTATTTTTATTATGTTGTTTAGGTCTTGCTTCGCTTTCTTTTATTTTCAATAAGTCTAGTCATGAAAATTATTTTTCACAGCACAATTCCCATCAAAGGTTTCCTGCAAAAGCACAGCCTGCAAATAGAGACCTCAAGCTCTTAAAAGACTTTTTCAAACCTAATACATTCGGTTCATTAATAGATTATCAGCTATCAACAAATATTTTTTTTAGTAATGATCAAAAGACAGAAAATGTCCAGACTTCAACTCAATTTGCAGAACAAATAAAAGTACTGATTTCTAAAGGTTACATTAATCAATTAGAAATAAAACATAAGCACCAAAAGCCTATTCAAGAAAATGTAATCGACCTCATAGTAAAAAAATTAATGAGCATTGCCAAAAAATCTCAAACTACGACAGGCGTTCTCAAAGCACAATTATACTTCAATCCGGTGATCTCAAAATCATTCTCTTTTAAGAAGGAAATGAGTACAAATCATTTAATCAATTATTCTGATAAGAATAATCTTAACGAGTTCATCCATAATTTAAATGTTAGTTTTGAAAAAAACATTTTTCAAACGAATATTCCTTCGAACGGAAATACATACCAATATATTGGAGGTATCATTTCTCTATCGATAAAAGAATTCAAGACTGAAAATCAAAAAGTTGAAGTAAACTTTAGGAGATTTTTTCGAATCAACAGATTAGCAGATCTTGATATGGTAATTGAAAGCAGACTATTTAACTTAGATGTCGTTCATTTTAAATCTCATCAATTTCAAAAGCTTCCCATTATTACAGTTGATGTTATCAAAGAATATAATTCAAAAAATAATACCCAAATCATAAAAGACATGAATATCTACTTTAATAAAATAGTGGGTTCAGGATTTCAGCGAATCACACAAAAAGAATTGTCTATCCCCACAGCAGACCTTTATTTCAAGGGAAATACTCCTTCATCAAATTATAAAGCGAATATTCACACTCTCTCATGGTCCTTTGAGACAGAGTCCTTTTCTAATCAATCTAAGATGACTATTGAACTTATCAAACCTCGTTTTGATATGAATTATGGGAAGATCAAAAATGATATAAGAAATAATATCTTGAAGAAATACGCCCCGAACATTATAAAGCATCTTAGGCTTGCACGATTTCATAAGAACCTAGGATTCGAGCAGAGATGAAACTTTGTATTATTATCATCCTTCTAATATCTCTGAGTTCAATTGAATTATTTGGATTTGAGTTCAATGTCAACGATAGAATCAAAACACGTGACTATTATAAGAAAAACTTTGATTTGATTTATGGTAATCCAAAGTACTCTAACAGAGATGAGTTCAAAAGAATTTATCACACCCTTACAAAAAGAACTCGTAATAAGATTCAAAAATTTATTTCTGTTGTTCATAAACATGTCCCGGAACAAATACTTATGCCATTAATTTATTGGCGATTCCTCAGACACAATAAAGTAAAGACTGCAAATGTACTGACTTATTTGTTTTTAGATAAGATATTAGTACTGAGAGATTATGCCGAGGATCCAAGGAGCCTGAACAGAATACAAATCCATAATATTTTAAGAGAAGTTACGAGAATAAATGATCTACGAACTGATGAGATATACTCAACGGTCTTTCCTCTTTTAGAGGTGAAGTCTTCGCTCCTCGCAAATTTAAAAGAAGATAAGGTCTTTATCCAAGCATTGATGGAAACCAATCTATTCACTCTCGACTTAGCTCAAAAGATAGGTCATAAACATAGCTATGTTTTAGATCAATATGGCTTTATCCCAGGAAACAAAGTTCAATTTTTAAGCCAAAAGGAGTCTAAAATAGCATTAGCAAAATGGTTTAATAAAAATATCATACATAATGGAGGAGTATTAAATTTTAATGCCCCATATATAGAGATGCCCTACCGTAATTCTTATAATGGTCATATATTATTCAAAACGGATCCAATTCTTCATTCAGTAAAAAACTTAATAGACTTATCAAAAGAAAGTATTTTAATAGACATGTTTCTTATGGGAGGAACAATAGGTGCAACTTTAGCAGAATATATTTTAGATAAAACAAAAGAGAAATTAGTTTTAAACAAAAACTTTAAAGTACTCATCTTGCACGATTACGAAAATCATAACGAGATGGAAAAAGAAGTCATGCCCGTTTTCACTTATTTAAAAAATCGAATTAACAAAGATAGAGAGTTGAACAAAGCAATCATTTTATTACAAGCGAATCTCCAAAGACATGTAAAAGGAGTTTACCCTATTCCTTCAACGTTACTAAGAAATAAAAAAAATGATCATAGTAAAGTTTTGGTTATTGATGCTAACTCTAATTCTCCAGAGGCATTAATTGGATCTAAGAATTTAACAGATCACTTTGGTGGTTATTTTCTAGATACAGCAGCTCATATTATCGGTCCAGCGGCTGCCTTAGTTCAAGCCTCATATTTTTATGATATTGATGCGGCCCTTACGACAATACAAGAAGAGAAAGAAGCTTTTACTTTGAAAGATCATGGTTTTTCAAATCAACAATACCTTTCTCGAAAAAAAGAGATCTTGAAAAAATTTAAAATAAAAAGAATAAATTATCCTTATATCGGATCAGATAGAGTACGAATTGCAGAATCAGATGTTGACGGAAAGATTAAAAACACGAGGAATATTTTAATCGATATGATCTTGAAAGCAAAAAAGAGCATCTATATGGATCAACGGTTTCTCTATGATTCTCATATTGTAGATTCAATTATTAAAAAGAAAATCTCTATTCCATCCTTAGATATAAAAATTATTATTGATAATAATCGTTCGAATCAGTTTGGAGGGTTTCCAAATACTTTTTTCATAAGCGATTTAATACATCATGGAATTGAAATCAGAACAAGAGATAATTTTACTTTAAAGCAGAAATACCCAAACGGTAAAGCACATACCTCTTATCAAGAAACCCATCGTAATATGACCTTAATAGATGGCCATACCGCTTTGACAGGATCATCAACTATCAGTCCTTTTTCCCATGAAGGTCATTCGAGAGAGATGAATGTTCAAATCTATTCAAATCAACAGGTTAAACGGTATGAATCACAATTTCTACAAGAATGGAATGATGACAAGAAAACATTGATTGTCGATATTGAAAATTTTCAGGCCATCATTGAAGGTAAAAGCTTAAGTAAGCCTTATTCTTCACTGATCAACAACATGGCGACAATGATCATTCGAAACAAAAAGAACATAAACAAAAAATAATTGAATTGTATTTATTTAACAGAACAACCTGAGTCATTCGCGCCCTGTAATTTGATCGCTTGAGATTTGGATTTTTCTTTTTTTTCGAACTGTTTTTTTAGAAGCTCTTCTTCAGTATCACATTTCTCTTCTTGCTTTTTAAAATCAGAAAAGTCATTGGGAGCTGCTTGGACTTTAGCCATTTTTCCCTTTTTTTGAAGTGATACGATCTTTGTATTTTTTGAAGGTTTACTCTTTTCCACTACATTGCATGAGATAAATATCTGAGTGAAAAACATTGCGATCAAAAGTTTTTTTTTCATAATTACTTTGTGTAGTTCAAAAATGGTAACTCTATTATTATTCTATAAAGAAATCTCGGGATTTTATTTAAAAATGTAATTAGCATTTTTGTTTGCCATGGAAAAATAAAGAGTTTCAATTTATTCTCTAATGCTCTTTTGATTTTTCTAGCACCAACATCACTATTCATCAAAAAAGGCATGCCATGACTATTTTTATCTGTCAGTGGAGTTCTTATGAATCCGGGACAAATACAAGTTACAGCTATTCCATACTTTTTTAAATCAGCACTATACGATTCACATAAAGTAGTGACCGCGGCCTTTGAAGCACAATAAAAAGAAGCTCCAGGAAGTCCCACAAATCCAGCAACAGAAGAAACGGCCGCGATATGCCCTGATTTATTTTTCAACATTATATCTATAGCGGGCTCAAAAGTATTGAGAACCCCTAGTACGTTAATCTCTATAACCTTTCTTCCATTGTTGAAATCGGGAATATCTGTTTTAGCATCGACAGATATGCCAGCGTTTGCAAGAACAAGATCAAGACCTTCCTTTCCAAAATCATTTATTGCCAATGCTAACTTTTCCTTATCTGTGACATCACATTCATAGGTTTGTAATTTTGGATATAGCTCTGTTACTCCTTCTGGCAATTTTTCCAGATTTCTTCCACAGAGTCCAACTCTCTTTCCTTCATCCAGATATAGTTTGGCAATCTCTAGACCAATCCCGGTGGTTCCTCCTGTGATAAAAATTGAATTATGCATGACTACAACATCCTTTTTTCTTTGTTAAAATTGGTTTGATTTCTTCTACGTATAATGCTCTTCCATGGAGAATAACAAAAAGAATCGCTATTCCGATGACCAATCCCGAAGCTTGATGTTGATGTTGATGAGCAATTTTGAAGTCTAATGGCCAATGAAATTTTGAATAGAGAAAATCAACAACATAAGAAAAGACAAGTCCTACTGTGGCGATGGCCAAAACATTCAATACCACACCTTTCTTGCCAATATATTTTTGAAGGACAACAATATTAGAAGCATTAGTTGCAGGACCCACCATCAATAATAATAAAGCAGTTCCTGGACTCATTCCTTTTAAAACTAAAGACGCTGCAATTGGTGTTGTTGCAGAAGCGCAAATATAGAGAGGGATACCTATTATTAAGATAAGAAATTTCACATAAGGTCCGTCATACTTTAAGAATAAATCAGCAGGTACAAAGTAAGTTATAAGAGCTCCTAGAACGAGTCCCATGAGAAGCCATTTTGCAATATCCTCAAGCAAGTTTGAAAAAGCATAGGTTAAAACAGATTTTATACGTTCACGAAATGGTTTTGCTTGGACAGCTTGTTTTTTAGAAGAACAACATGTTGATTTAACAGTTTCGGGTTTAGCATCCGTCAAGGCCTTGTCCTCAATAATATCTCGATCATTAAAAATTATTTGTAAAACACC
>JABGXW010000124.1 GCA_018675575.1 Bacteriovoracaceae bacterium
AGAAGCAGCGCCAGAACCAGAAGCAGCACCAGAACCAGAAGCAGCACCAGCACCAGAACCAGAAGCAGCACCAGAAGCAGAAGCAGAAGCAGCGCCTGAACCGAAAGCAGCGCCTAAGCCGAAAGCTGCCACCCCTAACAAAGAAGTGGTTGATGTGGCCAAGGATGAAGGTGAACAAAAGTCAGCAGAGGAGCTATTGTCTGAATTCGAAAAAATGCTTGGATAAATGATAGCGATTATAAAAAAGACAGGAGAGTGTATGCTTTTAAAGCTAATCTTATGTACCAGTTTATTATTAAGTTTCAACTTGCATGCCAAAAAGGCAGATTTAAACTCATCAAAATTGAAAAAGAATTCTATAACTTTTCGAGAGATAAAAGAGCATAAAAAAAATATAAATAAAAAAAAGAAAGAGCCCAAATTTAATTTAGCGTCAACGAATGGTAAGTTTCTTTTCATGTTCTATCACGCAAAAACAAAAGAAGACATTGCAAAAATAAAAATGAAAGTTTTTGCTTCTGATGGAAAGGCAATACCTGCAATTATAGAAGTGATGAAATCAAATGTTTATCCCGATAAAAATAGATGGTTAGCTACATTTCTTCTCGGTAGAACAATGGGAAAAAAATCGGGAGCTTTTATTTCTAAATTTTTGTCTCATCCTAATTGGGTTTTAAGAATGGCTAGCTTAAAAACTTTACTAGCATTACGGGCGAAAAAATATGGAATGGGATTTGCGAGACTGCTAAAAGATAAATCATTCATCGTTCGAACACAGGCATTAGAAAATATTAAGCAATTAAAACTGAGAGAGTATTCGCCTTATATTTGGCAAATGCTTTATGATAAGTCTAATTATTATTCAACTCAGAAGAAGATAAAAAAGTCTAAAGTGAGTTCTGGGAAACAAAAACCTAAAAGTACCACTATTGTTAAAAATATTATTTTAGCAATCGGCGATCTTCAGTTTTTAAAAGCCAAAGGACCGCTTCTTAAGATGGCCGGTAAAAAGAAGTATATTGATATTTTTGATGAGATTGATTACTCTTTGACTAGAATCACTGGAAAAAAATCACCGGCTGGTCCACTGTCTGTAAAGAAAAGGTATTGGAAACGAGTGTCCATGTCGGAAGCGAAGATTTAGAAATTTTCTTCAGCTTCTTTTGCCTTTTTCTCTTCTAGTTTTTTAAGTTTCTGATCAATAATAAGGATTCTTTGAATTCTATAAAGAATTGCTTTTTCCATAATTCCATCTGAACGTACAACTTTCCAGCCTTGAAGAAAATCATGCTCAATCATTTGTCGCTTAAATACAGTAATTTTACTTACTTCCCTCGTGCCACGAAAACCTTTGACAACATTCACAATTAACTTAAACTTTGCAGCTTTGACGGCATCAGAACTTCCAAAGGAGTCTGCAAAGTTTAATTCTAATGTATTGTCCCGCCACCTTGTTTTGATAATGCCAGCCTCTTGATTTTGAGTGGCGAGATCAAATTTTTGCATTATTTGAAGTACTGCTTGCCATGATTGGGAATAATCAGACTTAAAGACTTTGCTAGGTACTTCGAAGTCTTCAGCTATATATTGAAACTGTTTGTAACTACCACAGCTCGATTGCAGTAACGCGACGCAGGCTAAAATGAGAATATTTTTAAGAGAAGTTCTATGAAAGTGGTCAAAAGTATTGTTATTCATTATATTAATTCTAAACATTAGTTTAACTCAAGACAATGGCTTTTTAAGGGACTTTTTGTGGAAAATTCTAATTCTCAAATTTTTAAAGATGTATTAAGGCTTGAGGCAAAGGCTATCGAGGATTCTATAGATAAAATCACGGAAGGGCAGATAAATAAATTATCTGAAATTTACGATCGGTTAGCAATTTCTGGCGGAAGTCTCGTGTTTTGTGGAGTAGGAAAATCTGGAATGATAGCCAATAAGCTTGCTTCTACTTTTTCAAGTCTTGGACTTCCATCTTGGTTTTTACATCCAGTAGAAGCATTACATGGTGATTTAGGAAGACTAATGAGTAAAGATGCTCTCGTTCTAATTTCCAAATCTGGAGGCACAGAGGAGATCTTAAAATTAGCTCCATTTTTAAAAACAGATAAAGAAAGCATTATTGGACTATTAGGACAGGTAAATTCTAAAATAGGTGAATTATGTGGGCTTATTTTCAATTGTGAAGTTGCAAAAGAAGCTTGTATTAATAACCAAGCTCCAACCACGAGCTCAACTCTTGCTCTTGCAATGGGTGATGCTATGGCAGTATTTTATGAAGACTATGTTAAGTTATCAAAAGAGAACTTTGCTATTAATCATCCTGGTGGGCTTCTTGGAAAAGTATTGAAGCTTCAAGTAAAAGATGTAATGACCTCGGCTGTAAATTGTCCAACTTTAAATGAAGAGCAATTGTTAAAAGATGCAATTTTGGCCATGACGCAATATCCTCTTGGAGGCTGCGCTATTTGCAATAATGATTTAATGTTATTGGGAATTATTGTTGAAGGGGATATCAGAAGAACATTTTCAAAAGATAAAAATGAAGGACTTGAGACAAAAATAAAAGAAGTCATGAATGATACACCTCTTTTTGTTTCACCTGACTCGCTAGCTATTGAAGCCTTAAGAATGATGGAGAACAGAAAAAGTGAAATCCAAATTCTTCCTGTTGTAAATAAAGATAATATTTTCCAAGGATTTGTCAGACTTCATGACTTATTAAAAGAAGGATTTAAATCCTAGTCTTTTTTATTTCCAAAAAATATAAAATAACCATTAATAATCCAACAAACATCGTGATACCTAGGAAGCCGAATCGTTGGAAGATAGTCTTCGATCTGTCTTTAGTGTAAAGAGTTATATCGAGATTTTTCTGAGTATTAACATCAAGTCTTTCTGACTCCGTGCCATCTGAAAAAATAATCGATGTAATTCCAGTATTTGTCATTCTCACAAGCGGTATATCAAATTCAATAGCTCTCCATTTTGCAAGGGCAAGATGCTGATGAGGTTCAGAGGTATCACCATACCAAGAATCATTGGTAAGATTAATTAGAAAGCTAGGTTCCGCTTTGGTTGAATTTAAAAAATCTCTTATAAAAGAAGAAAATAAAATCTCATAGCAGATAGCTGAAACGAATGGGGTTGAGTTTTGTGTTTTGAACAAAGTATAGTTTTTTCCTCTACCGAAAAAGGAGATATTCTTAACAAGTGGAGCTATGTATTTATTCACAAATCCAAATGGTAAGTTTTCCCCAAACGGGATGAGCCTCATCTTATGGTAAACGTCTTTAAGTTCCCCTCTCTGGTTAAAATGAAAAGTGCTATTAAACTCTTTTTCAAAGGCCGTATCTCTATTTCGGTTTATATCATATCCTCCAACAAAAAGCTCTGAACCAGTTTGAATGATTGCCTCTTTAAATAGCCTTGGAACGATCTGGTTATTATCTTTCATGTTGAATGAATCTAGTAGTCTGGGATATGCAGTCTCTGGCCAAATAACGAGATCAATTTGTTTCTCTGATTTTTCAATACTTAAGTTTAAGTATTGTTGCAGTATTTCTCTCACAGCAATGTGAGATCCACCTTCTGCAGAAACTTTCAAAAAATTGCCGATATTCGCCTGAACTAAACGCAAATGGTCTTGATGATCAAATTTTTCTTTTGTCAGCTTACTAAGGGGCATACAAAAATTAATAAGCAGTAATATGAATAAAACTGATAGATCTGTTCTTCTCAATTTCTTTTTATAAAAGCCATCACAGATATTAAATGCCATTAGATATCCAATAAAGGAATATATAGGTGCACCAAAAAGTGGAGCTAAACCAAGATAAGGAGTGATTTGAATCCATGGATGGCCTAAATGTGCTGGGAATTCTTGTGGAATGTAATATTCAAAAACTGTAAGTATAAATGCTAGAAATATATATTTAACAGAATTCTGCGATAAAAAATCGAAGATAGGTTTAATTTTATTTTGGTATTTATAGAATAATGTCAGAGATAAAAGAAAAAAAATAAATTGAGGAGCAATAATGAGGGAAAATGAAGCGCCAATTAACCAGTTTATTGGAAATGAAATTTCACCAAACTCTTTGATGGTGTGAGGAATCCAATAATAGCCAGTTAAACAATAGGAGAGAGAAAATAGAAGGACTGTCTTTATCCTACTCAAAAGCTTTCTGCTCTGGTCATAAGAGATGATATCTAAACAATAGATCAATAAACTAATCCCTAGTATGGGAAGAAAGAATACATTCAACAGGGTCTTCATAGGAAATCCCATGGCATACAATGAACCACCAAGTAGTGGAGCAAAATACTTTTTAAAAGAAGAGAGGTTGAAGGATTTACTCATATAATTAGTCTATTTGAGCATATCAGATTTGCCAAATATTATTATACAACGCTAAAATAGAAGCATGCATCAATCAACAATAGACAAAAGTTCTCACGCCCTAAAATATGTTCCTAATTATCCTACAAAGACTTGTCCAAAATGTGATTCTATTTTTGTAACGACAAAGGAGTGTGAATCTTGTGGATTTCAAATGAATCTAAATCTGATCGGAGAACCATTAGATAGAAAATCGTTCTATAGTCTACAAGAGAAGTATGTCAAAGATTTCAAAAAGACTTATTTTACTTCAACTAGGAACAAGTTAAAGGAAGAATATAAAAGAGCAATATGGCATCGTTTTGATATCTTACTTGGATTTTTTCCTGACCCTGAAAATGAGCAATTTAGTTTCTTCAGTATCGAATTGAAAGACTTAGTTGAAGAGCTACTCGTTTTCGGAATTAACGCTGATCAATTGAAATTTAAATGCTCACAATCAGAAGTTCCAGCACTCAAAAAATATATCGCTGCGATAATGTTTGAATGGGAAACAAACTATCCAAAATATAAATATCCAAGACTGAAAGAATTCTTGGGCCTTCATTCGAGTAATATACGAGCTTGGTTTGTTGTTTATATAACTTTGATTTGTTTAGGATATATCGCTAAAGGAAACTGAGCCTTACGGGCTAGTTCGCTTGGCTCTTTCTGTATGTTATCTTTCCGACTTTTTTATTGTTCTTTAATTTCTTATTGATTGAGTTTGGTACTCTATTGGCCACGCCTCTATTTTGAGCTTTAACTCTTTTGCTAAACTCTCTTGCTAAATTCTGAGCTCTAGTCGCATCTAATCTTCCACCTGATTTACATCTAGACAATAAAGTGATTTCTTTTCTTGCTGACTTATTAATAATGGCCTTAAGCTGAGTTGCAGTTAACTCTGGAAATTGAGCTAATAATAAGGCTGCGGCACCTGTCACAAAAGCAGTCGCTTGGCTTGTTCCCGTAAGATAACCTGATCTTCCATTTGGTAATGAAGATTTAATTCTATACCCCGGAGCAGAGAGATCTACTGTTCTTTTTCCATAGTTCGAAGAGTTTAACATTTTTAAACCCTGATCATGAGCTGTAACTGTAATTATATTTTTTAATCCATAAGAAGCGGGATAATAAGCATTGTTTTTTACGTCAATGTCTGATTCTTCATTTCCGGCTGCTGCAACTACTAAAATACCTTTTTTTTCTGCCAGTTTAAGCACTCTTAGTTCTTCAAGAGCTGGTTCTGGTCCACCTCCTGAATAATTTATGACATCAACATTCTGATCAACCGCATACTTTAAGGCTGAAATTGTTGAGTTGAGATTATCTTGTCCTGTTGCTTTTGGATTATAATATTTAAGCGTTAATATCTTTACTTCTGGATAGACCGATTTAACAATGCCCGCAACATGAGTTCCATGACCATGGCTATCACTTGGTTGCTTCTTGTTATATCTATTTTTTGAAAAATCAATTCCATAGTTTCTAAAACTAACATCGCCAAGTGTGACATGAACATTCTTATCTAAATGTGGATGTTTTGGATCAATACCTGTATCAATAACTGCGACGACAACTTGTTTATTATTTTTAAACTTCTGCCAAGCCTTCGTGAGATTTATAGAGGAATTATTATTTGAAGGATCAATGCCCCAACTAGTATATTTTGATTTTAATAAATTAGGATTAAGTGGAGAGTCTAGTACTTCATCACTTTCCTCATTTTGAATGAGTTTCTTAGCAGCTTTCTTTTTCAAGACCTTATGAAGAAGTCGCGGTTTAGAAACTTTCTTCTTGCGTTTAAAGGAGTCAGCGTAGCTTACAGATTGCAAGCTGGTTGCGATAAATAGAATACTAAAAATATAATTTTTGACCATAAAGTAACCTATCAATAAAGAGTCGTATAATGTTAATGTTGTTTCAATCACTGGCAGGATTCAAGCCATAGAATCCCACTAGCCAATATAAAGCAAGAGTCAGGCCAATAATATCTCTCTTAAAAACGGTGACTTGAAAGAGTTAATCAAATCCTTATTGATTATAAAATAGCAGAGTGTCTAAATTTTAGACAAAATGGGGATCAGATTGTCTAGGCATTTGACAATATATCGCTATAAGTATCCGTATTTACTGGAAAGGCTTGATGTTTGGTGATGAAACGCTCTGAAACAGAGAATGGAGCAATTTTGGAATGTTAAAAATGAATAGAATTAATACTTTTCACTCCCCCAAAGGAGAGATTATATTTTAGATTAATTTTCTAAATTTTTGTTTTTGTTCTCTTTCCAACTCTTCGGCGTGGGTAATACAAAGAGTTGTGAAAGGTTGTGTTCTCAATCTTTTTGAAGCGATAGGTTCGTCACATTCTTCGCAAATTCCGTAAGATCCCTGATCAACTCTGTAGAGTGCTTCTTCAATAAACTTAAGTTTTTCCATTAGTCGATTTCTTATTGTGAAGCTAACTTGCTGATGAATGACATTACTAGCTATATCAGCTTCATCGGGAAGGTCTTCAGAGGAGATTTTTAAGTCATCGGTATTATTATAAGCACCTTCATTTATAATGGATTGCTTTAACTTTAAAAGTTGCAATCTATATTCTTCAACTTGATCATCTTTAGACATGTCATTCCTCCTGAACAACGGCATTAGTTTTATTAAGGTAAACCTCTGCTATATAATATTATAACTTAATATAGGCCTTAGATACAAGCTAACAATTCTTCGCTAGGAAAATAATGCCGTTAAATAATATACTCAACTACTTTTTCTTTCGTTTACGCCAACTTCTACCTTTTCTATTGCGAGCATTTTTCTGCCAATAATTAACCGCATCATTGTGGTCTTTTAAATTCTTAGAAAAAACATGAGTGCCATCATTTTTAGAAACAAAATATAAAAATTTATGAGTTTCAGGTTTAAGTACTGCTTCTATTGCCTTAATACCTGGATTGGATATAGGACCTATAGGAAGCCCATTAATTTTGTAAGTATTGTAAGGAGTTTTTTCTAACAGATGCTTTCTCCTGAGATTTCCATTAAAACTTTCCCAAATTCCATAAATTGTAGTCGGATCAGACTGAATTCTCATTCTTGTCCTTAGCCGATTAAAAAAAACACCCGCAATTCTTGGTCTTTCAATCGCCCGACCGGTTTCTTTTTCAACAATTGAAGCAAGTGTGATCAATTGATGTTTAGATAATTCTGGATGAGTAAAGTCTAAGTTTTTTGTTTTACGGATAAACTCATTTACAAATGTAGCTATAATATCATTAGGTTTACTATGACGAGTGAAGCGATAGGTGTCCGGATAAAGATAACCTTCTAGCCTGGTCCCCTTTAAATTATATCGGCCAGCAGTAGAACTATCTTTCGCAATTTTAATAAACTCAGATTTAGATTTTAAGATATTTTTACTTTCTAAAATAGCTGCGATTTCGTAAAGGTTTTTACCCTCAGGTATTGTAACTAAAATGGTTTTACCTTTACCTTCTATTAAAATTGTCACTACTTCCTCCATCGTTGATCCCGATGGAATTGTGTAATCTCCTTTTTTAAGCTTAGTCATGTAGCCCTTCACCTGTGCGTAGCGATGAAAGATTCTAGTGTTTGAAATGATTTCTTTTCTACCCAGTCTCCCATTTACAGAGGAAAAACCTTCTCCAGATCGGACAGAGAAGGACGTTTCAGGACCGCTATAGCTTGAGTAATAAATGACGTAATAAACTCTTACGGCGGCCATGCTGATGGCCAATATGGGAGAAATAATTAAAAAAATAAATAAATTCTTTTTCATGTTTTTAGAATAAACGTCATTGAGGTTTGAATCAATCTATAAGTGGTTAGTTATAATTTCAGAAAATCCTCGAGAATAACGCATGCCGCGACAGCGTCTATTTGTTTAGGGTCTACTTTGAAATTATATTGAGCAGAAGACTTCATTCGGCTCTTTGCCTCATAGGATGAATAAGTTTCATCTTGGAAGAAAAACTCAGTTCCATTGTGTTGCTCCTGTAAAAGTTCAGAAAACTTTCTTACCCTCATAGTCATGTCAGAATCATTCCCATCTTCATGTCGGGGAAGGCCTAAAATAACGACATCCACGGCCTCGTTTTGGATAATTATAAAAAGTTCATTGCATGTTTGCTGGTCATTTTGATAAATTAGACGTCCAAATGGAGTTGGGAAAGGATCTATCCCAATCTTTGTCGAGGCCAATCCTACTACTTTTGTACCGTAATCTATTGAAAGGAGGCACTTTCCATGGAATTTTGCTTTATTTGTTAGATGATTTTGATTCATGTCCTCTATTTAGCTTTATTTATAAACGAATACAAGTTTCAAAACTCTTGACATTAAAAGGCTAAGGTCTAGTATAGGCTTATCATTTCAAAATAATTTCATAAGGAAATTCATTAGTAACCAATACCTGAAAGGGTTATAATCAATCAATTATAATTAAATTCAAAACAAAATCCAAAAAACTAACAACAAATACGAGGAGAATGCAAATGCATCTTAATGATTTACGGGAAAAAGAGATTAAGGAACTTTCCAAAATCGCAGAGGAAATGAAGATTGAAAACCCTTCAACTCTAAAAAAACACGAACTCATTTTCGCATTACTAAAGCAATCTGCAAAAAATAAAGAAGATATTTTCGGTGGAGGAGTTTTAGAAATACTCCCTGATGGATTTGGTTTTTTAAGATCTCCAGGTTACAACTACCTTCCTGGTGCGGATGATATCTATGTTAGTCCAAGTCAAATTAGAAAATTTGGCCTAAGAAAGGGGGACACTCTCGAAGGTCAAATTAGGCCACCGAAAGATAGTGAAAGATATTTTGCATTATTGAAAGTTAGTACAATTAACTTTAAAACTCCAGAAGAGCATAAAAGAACAGTTCTTTTTGATAACTTAACTCCTCTTTATCCTGAAAAGAAAATATATTTAGAAAATAATCCCACATCATACTCAACTAGAATCATCGACATGTTTGTACCTCAAGGTTTTGGTCAAAGATGTTTGATTGTAGCCCCTCCAAAAGCAGGTAAAACAGTTCTGCTTCAGGACATCGCAAATTCAATTACTGCAAATCATAAAGACTGTGCTCTTATTGTTTTACTGATTGATGAGAGACCGGAAGAAGTAACAGATATGAAGCGTAATGTTGATGCAGAAGTTGTTTCTTCTACTTTCGATGAGCCTGCTAATAGACATGTTCAGGTTGCAGAAATGGTTATTGAGAAAGCTAAAAGATTAACAGAAGCAGGTAAAGACGTTGTTATTCTTCTTGATTCAATTACAAGACTGGCACGTGCCTACAATACTGTCGTACCTCCTTCAGGAAAGATTCTTTCTGGAGGTGTTGATTCCAATGCTCTTCATAGACCGAAGAGATTTTTTGGAGCAGCTAGAAATATTGAGAATGGTGGATCTCTTACAATTATCGCCACTGCTCTGGTAGATACTGGTTCAAGGATGGATGAAGTTATCTTTGAAGAATTTAAAGGCACTGGTAATTCTGAAATTCAACTCGATAGAAAATTATTAGAAAAAAGAGTTTTTCCCGCTCTTGATATCAATCGATCTGCAACTCGTAAGGAAGACCTATTGATGAATGGTCCTGATCTTCAAAGAACATATGTTCTTAGAAAAGTACTACACCCTATGAGCACTATCGATGCTATGGAATTTATTCTGAGTAGAGTTAAGAAAACTAAAACTAATGATGAGTTTATGGAGTCAATGAACGGATGATTTTTTAATAGAGGATGGTAAATGTTTGATCAATTAGAAAAAGTTGTTGAACGATTTAACACGCTAACTGAAAAGATGGCAGACCCCTTTCTATATGAGAAGAAAGCTGAGCTTCGTCAAATAACTGAAGAGCATGCAGGCTTAGAAGATCTTGTCATTGCATTCAAAAAATATAAAAAAACTAAAAATGATATTAAGGATGCAAAAGATATATTAAAAAATGAAAAAGATGAGGATATGAAAGAAATGGCCAAGGAAGAGTTGGCCGATTTAGAAAAAATCATCCCCGATATGGAAGCAGAGCTGAAAATTCTCTTGCTACCAAAAGATCCGATGGACAATAAAAATGTGATGATTGAACTACGAGCAGGAGCTGGTGGTGATGAAGCATCTATCTTTGTTGGAGATGTTCTTAGAATGTATCAATATTATTTTAAAGATTTAGGCTTTAAGGATGAGCTTATTTCAATTTCAGAAGGAGATGAGGGCCTAAAAGAGGTTATTCTTTCTGTTACAGGAGATAAGGTTTATTCTAAACTCAAATTCGAATCTGGAGTTCACAGAGTTCAACGTGTTCCAAAAACTGAATCACAAGGCAGAATCCATACCTCAACAATTACTGTTGCGGTAATTCCAGAGCCAGAAGAATTAGACTTTAAATTAGATATGAGTGATGTGCGTGTTGAAGTTATGCGTGCCTCAGGTTCCGGTGGACAACATGTGAACACAACAGATTCTGCAGTGAGAATGACACACATACCAACAGGACTATCTGTCTATAATCAAGATCAAAAGTCTCAACATAAAAATAAAGAACGGGCCCAAAAAATATTAACTGGTCGTATCTACGATATGATGAATCAAAAAAAATTAGCTGAAGAAGCAGCTGAAAGAAAAGGTCTGATAGGAACAGGTGATCGTTCTGAGAGAATTAGAACCTATAATTTTCCGCAAGGAAGATTAACAGACCATCGAATTGGACTCACGTTATATTGCTTAGACAAAGTAATGGAAGGTGATCTTACTCAGGTTACAGATGCTTTGCTGGCTCATAATCAAACAGAGCTTCTAAAAGGTGAAGAAGAGTGAAACTAGGAGAAATTACTAATAATTTCTTTAAAGAGAATCAAGCGAAATTAGAACAAAATTATCCAGGTATAAATTTAAATAAAATTAAATGTGAATTATATGAGCTTTTAACGCCTCATTTCTTAGATACTCATGAGTTTTTTTATTCACCTTATGTCTCAATAGCAAATCATCCTATCAATATATTTTTTCTTGCGCTCTCAAAGGGAACTCCTCTCGAATATATAAGTGGAAAAAAGTATTTTTATGAATCAGAATTTTTAGTCTCACCAGATGTTTTAATTCCTAGAAACGAAACTGAAATTTTAGTTGAAAAGGCCATAGAAGAGCTTAAAATGTGGTATAAGAAAACGGATGAAGTCCTAAAGGTATGTGATATTGGAACCGGGTCTGGTTGTATACCAATATCAATACTCCGTGGATTTGGAAAGCCTCTTAAAGTATTGGCAACAGATATATCAAATGAGGCTCTCAAAATAGCGCAAAAGAATAACTTTAATTTACGATATTCGTATCCTGTTGTCTCAGAATGCAGGTTTAAATGTATGGACCTTCTTGAGGGAAGTGAAGATCAATTTCATCTCATTACAAGCAATCCCCCCTATATCAAAGAAGAGTCTGATGAAAAACTAATTCATCAACAAGTATTTGAATATGAGCCTCATTTAGCACTTTTTATAAAGGATAAAATATATGACGATTGGTTTTTTAAGCTTTTTCAAGATGTACATAGATCTCTTTATAAGGAAGGTGTATTTATAATGGAAGGACATGAACATCATTTAAAAAAACTCGAAGCTATTTCACATAAACTCAATTGGACAAATACCGAAATTATTAATGATTATTGTGATAGGAATCGTTTTTTAATTCTAAGGAAATAGAATGGATAAATTACTCATTGAAGGACCAACAAATTTAAATGGAACTGTAAAAGTTTCTAGAGCTAAGAACGCATATCTCCCGATTCTGGCAGCAGTTTTGGTGAGTGATAAACCAATAAAGCTGAAAAACTTACCTGACCTTCGAGATATTCGAACAATGTTAAGATTGCTTCAAAATCTTGGAGTCAAAATTGACGATCATGAAGACCACACTTCATTCGACGCAAGTCAATTAACTGGCCATGAGGCTACTTATGAACTTGTAAAAACCATGAGAGCTTCTATTTTTGTTTTAGGACCGCTCTTGGCCAGGTTAGGCAAAGCTAAAGTTTCTCTGCCGGGGGGATGTGCTATCGGAACTCGTCCCATTGATATACATCTCAAAAACCTTGAGAAGCTGGGAGTGGAGTTTGAAATCAGTTCTGGATATGTGGAATCTAAATCATCCAATCTAAAAGCATGTCACCTTCCTTTATCTTTTCCATCAGTGGGAGCGACTGAAAACCTAATGATGGCCTCAATTTTTATCGATGGGGAGACTATTATAGAAAATGCTGCAAGAGAGCCTGAAATTTCAGATCTTGCTGACTTTTTAAATGCAATGGGTGCTTCAATAAATGGAGCGGGGACTAGTAAAATTACCATTACAGGAGTTAAGGAGCTAAATGCTGTTGAATATGAAGCGATAGGGGACAGAATAGAGGCCGCAACCTACATTTTCGGGGCCTTGATGACGGAGTCTGAAGTGAAAGTTGAAGGCATGAATCCCAAGCATATAGGGTTCGTTCTTGATACTTTAAAAGACATGGGAGCCAACTTAGAAATTGGTGAAGACTTTGTTCTTGTTAGGCGTTCAAAACTAAAACCAGTTAAAATTAAAACAGCACCTTATCCTGGATTTCCAACAGATCTCCAAGCACAAATGATGGCATTGATGACAAAAATTCCTGGCAATTCATACATCGAAGAAAATATTTTTGAAAATAGATTTATGCACGTTCCTGAGCTGGTAAGACTTGGAGCTAAAATTAACCTTAGTGGAAACTCTGCATTTGTGGAAGGAGGAAGACCGTTAAAGGCTGCTCCTGTAATGTGTACTGATTTAAGAGCGTCAGCAGCTCTCGTTCTGGCTGCCTTAGTTTCTGAAGGAGAAACTGAAGTTCGTAGAGTTTATCACCTAGATAGAGGCTATGAGAAATTAGATCAGAAACTAAACTCTTTAGGAGCTAAAGTGAAAAAAGTAAATGAATAAAAAGGGAGAGAATAAGATGGAGGATTGTCTATTTTGTAAAATTGTTAAAGGTGAAATTCCATGTGAGAAAATATTCGAAAATGATAAAGTGTTATCATTTCGAGACATTAACCCTCTGGCGCAGATCCATTATTTAGTAATTCATAAAGAACATTCAAGAGACCTTTCTGAAATGAGTCATAATCCAGAGCAAATTTCAGATATTTTTTTAGCTATAAAAAAAATAACGACAGGCCACAGTCTAGATCAACTTGGTTATAGAGTTTTTACCAATAATGGGGCAAAAGCAGGACAGTCAGTATTTCATACCCATTTTCATATACTTTCAGATGAAAACCTGGCCACTAAGTGGACTTCGAATGTTTCATAATTGAATTTTACTAATCTTTAAGAGTCAAAAGATCCTCATTTTGACTCTTTTTCCGTAAGAATTACTTCTAACTGGAGGTTCTTATGTATCAACTCATTTTATCACTTCTTATTTTTACTTTTTACTCGTGTGGCAAGGAGCCTGCTCCTGAGCCTAAACCACTTAACAAACAAGTTCTCAGGCAGAAACTAAAACATTATCTCCCGGAATTGCAGCTTAATCAAATTTCAAAGATACGTATTTCTTTTGAAGATGGAGATAAAAAGAAAACATATAAATCAGAGGTGAAAGTAAAACCTTTTAAAGATTATTTAAGAAAGAAGTTAATTTTTCAAACAATGAACAAGTTGAAGAATAATATTAGAACAAAAGAAGAAATTCATAATGAGGAATTTGATCTTTATAATATTAATCTTTTTTCGATTCAAGAAAATGTTAACTATAAAAACCTTCTTCAAAAAAATTATGATTTATATGAGAGTGGTACCTTAGCTTTTAATTTAAACTTATCTTTTAAAAACCTTTACCATATTGATAGCATTGAATCAATAAGATTTAAAGTTGAAGCCATTTCAAAAAAAGATTGGAAAAGAAAAGATATAGGTTTTTTAAAACTTAAGAAATTTGGAGATGACAATGAGAGACTTAGTTCACGAAGACAAAACTCTATTACGCCTAGACATAATTACAGATTCATGATCAGAAATATAGACTGGAAAATTCTAAAAAAGCTTCTGACAGGTGAATATCAATTGGGGGTGAGACTTCATGATTTAAACTTCAAGGCTGAAAATGGGACTACACATAATTATAATAAAACAATTAAAGAGTTTTATTCTAGTAGAGACTTTGTTTATATCATAAATGAAAGATCCATAGATCGTTTTTTTAAACTTCAAGGAGAGAGTATTTTTGAGACATTGTCTTCTTATGATAGCAACATAGAAGTTTCAGAAAGTAAGCAAATACAACTTCTTAAGAATATTGAAACAAAACTGAGAAAGTTTACAACATACACTCAAATCAAAAATAAAAAGCCTGGGGATGGTATTTGGACAATGACGTTTCCAGAAGAAAATAAATCAAATTCAATCGTTTACATTGAATCAGAACTATTAAAGAAAGTAGAATCTTTTATAGATCATGAAATTATGCAAGATGACGACTTTCAAGGCCTTCATCTTTCAAATGTTGAAAGAAGAAAAATATTAATAAGCACTCAAGCTAAAAGAATAATTCCCTTGACAAAAGTATTCAGTGACTATCAACTTTCAAGCGTCACTACTCCAGAAGTTTGTGAAAGATATTATCGCTTCGATAAAGGTGAATGTTATACGAAAGATCTTAAATGCACCTTCAATAAAAGGTCATTAGATGGTGAAAGAACGGAAATTTTTAGAGAAGAAGATTTTCGGGATCAATTGATTATAGGTAAAACCAGTAAAGTTTTGAAACAATGGTATTCCCAAGAATTAAAAACTTATTTTATGATATTGGAACTCGATGGAGATGAGTTATATTTGGATAAAGGAATAGGTTTAATGAATCCTGATAAACATATTAATGTTGGAGTTTTTCAGCTTCTAAATTGTCCGAGTCGGACAGAACACGGTTTTCGTTTAACTGGGCAACAATTCCCTGCTCGAAGAATAAATATTGGGGCAAAATCAATTATGAAATTAAAGATTAATGGGATGTATTCGGATTATTAAAAGATCATTTCTCCCCAGAGCATCAGTAGCTTTGGGGTTTTCTAGTCTACGCCTGTAAACCATCAAATAAAGTACCAAATAATGCTTTCTGCAGTCTCGATAATCTGTTGACTTTTGCCATCATCAGGATAGGACTATTATTTATTGTTGCTGTAATAACAATCTCACCCTTATGAGGATCGTATTCAGTAACCTCAAAATTAGAATTGAACTCTTTAGAATAATGATCCATAAGGGCCTCTTCTGGTTCTGTTGCAGGGGCGGGGATTGGATTTTTTTCTCCGTTCACAACACCACGAACTAATTTATTTTTTTCGTGTTCTTTTTTACTCATCTGAATATCATTGTAAATAATTTTTAAAGTACTTGCACCGATATTATTTTTAATGACAAACCATAGTTCTTCAAAAAAAGTCGTTCTTTCATTGGGCCATAAAGATTTTAAATGGGTAGATACTTTAAAAAGTTCCTCTAGCAAGCCGATGTTGTTAGATAGAAGCCAAGAATCATTTATTTTAGAAAAAATAATTTGAGCAGTTTCTGCACTGATATCTTCAAACTGTTCAAAAGATAGTTCAAGATCTTCTCCATTTCTAATTGGAAAATACTTTATTTGTTCATTGAGAATAGCTCTATTTTCATCTAAAATTTCTGATTCATTGTAAATAAAACCTTGAAGATGTTGTTCACGTAATTCTTCTAGTCCAAGTATTTTGCCCTTATTAGGTTGCTTTTCTCCGAATTCACGTATCAGCATCTGCTTGTCATTTTTTAAATAACCAATTGAAAATTGCATTTTTGTCCCGGCCTTAAAGTCAACTATTCGCGAATTCTAGCCCGATTAAGGGTGTTTTGACCATCATTGTTCGTAAAGGCACAGGATTTTCCCTATAGGGAGAGTGCATTAAATACCTTAAAATAGGAGAATGAAGAAATTAATAGTTGTTTTCTTATTGATAAATTCCGCAGTGCTTCATGCTCAGGATGAGAGATTTTTTAGAAAACTGTTCGCTGGAGAATTAATAAAACAGAAAGTGATTGATGATCGCGAGATAGCAAAACATCAAGTCGCAGGAACTTTCTATCGTTATGACATTGATAAAGATGGAAGATTAGAAAGTTTGGTTTCTGAAAAAAGAGATGGTCAGGAGTGGCTTAACATTCACGACTATAAAGGTAACGTTATTTATAGGGCACAGTTTGAAACTTTAGGATTGAACTCTTGGCTTTATAAAGTTTCAATTAGAAAAATTTCAAATAGTACTCGCGTTTTTATCTTACATTTTTATGAAGGAAGTAACGAATACTTAGAGTTTAAAGGCCAGTCTCGGCTTTATTTTTTAACGATTGATAATAAAGATGTAAAAACATTAAGCCTATATCGAGGTCCTATTTTGTTTGATGAAGTGGAAACCTTTAGAAAGCATTACCATACGCGATCATATCACTTAGACCTTGTCGATTTTAATAAAGATGGTATTAATGAAATAAGCTTAAAATATCACTTAAATAGCTGGATTTATATATATAACTACCCAGGGAAATGGCTCGAAATTTAAGATCTTAGATTCTCTAAGATGCTTTTGGAAAATCAATATCATCATCAGATTTTTGTGTCTTATTTGAAGGAAAAGACAACGTGTTTGCTGGAAGATCAGTTTCTTTATTATCAAGAGATTTCATAATCGAAAACCATAATCCAAATGGCATTATAACAAGTAGAAAAAGAAAAATAGAAATTGGCCAGTTTGAGGTTGAATCATAGATTTGCTTAGAAGTTTTTTTTTCGATTGATGAAGGGTTAAATCCAGAAGCTGTATTCCTTATGAGCGAGCTAGGTTTTCCTCTCGAGAATTGATAGCCTTTTGCTTGAGAAGGGGGAATAACTTTATAATCTTCAATTGAAATTCCGCTGACTGGTTCAACTGCCGGACGTCTACTAATAGCATGGGCTGGCAAAAATACTATTGTCATGACGAGAATTATTAGTAATTTCAAATTCACTTTTTGCCTCCAGTCTCAGTTATCTTATCGGATTAATACTTCATTTAATTTAGATGCTATTTCAGTAGCTTATAAATATATTATACCATTAATTCATGTACTTATTTCACCCAAAGGTGCTTAAGTTTCCCCCCTATGATACATGGCATAAAAGGCTTTTTTGAAGCGGGAAATATTAGCCACAATGGGAGGTCGTGTGGACTTAATTATTGAACAAGCAACTCTCAGTGATATTGATGAGTTACTAGCCTTATACCTGAGCATTTACGGAGATGATTACCCTTTGGAGCTAGGAACTAAAAGGCCAGTGATGACAAAAGCATTGTCGAGTCCCAATGAGTTTCTTTGGATGATTATGAGAGATATGGAGAAGGGAGTAATAGCTGGCTCAACTATTATCGAACTTGATTTAGACTTTAGGATTGGAAAAGTAACAGGTGTAACGACAAATAAACAATATCGAGGACAAAGTATTGCGAGCAAACTAATTGCTTATAGCGCTAAGAAAGTAGTTCATGAAGAAAAGTTAGTTAATTCGCTCTATGCAACTTCGAGAACGATTTCTAAAGCTAGTCAGCGAATGTTTTTAAAAAATAACTTTAAGCCTTTGGGAATATTTCCAAATGCTAGAAAAATTAAAAACTATGAAACTTTAACATTATTAGGATATTTTGGAGAAGAAGTTATTGAGAAAAGAAAGCCAGCTCGCAAAATGCCTTCTTTTATTAAGCCGATTGCAGATGCTGTTTGTGATGCTATTTCTGTAGAAAAAGTGTCAGAGATATTTGAACAATGTCCTCTTAGCACAAAAAAAAAATCAGGTGAAGACGATTCTTTAGAAGGTGGATTTGAATTTATATCTGCACCTCATTTTATAAATAAACGTTTTGATATTTTATTTCAAGATGATGACGAATCTGTTTTCTATCCTTTTCACAAACCAAATCTACTTATTGCTAGCGTGACAGATGAATTAGAAATTTATGCCAGCTTTAATGACAAAGATCACTATTGTGTTTTGATTACTGCAAATCAAAGTATTTCTGAACTTGGGAATCGATTTAAAAAACTTTTATTTCAGATGAAAGATCAGGGAATCTATTATGTAGAAACCTTAGTTCGGATGGATTACTTTAATGTTATTTGTTTCTTGGCCGAAAATAAATTTCTTCCTGCCGCTGTTTACCCTGCTATGAGAGAAGAGGATGGTTACATGTACGATTATGTTTTAATGACTCGTACCATGGTACCATTAGATTTCTCAGAAATGGAAATAGATGAGTCCTTTAAGCCTTATGTTACTCAATACGCTAAACAATGGATTCATATGAATTTAGCTGCTGTAGAGGAGCAGTTATGAATCTTACGGTGCCTGAAATTATCAAGCTTTCTGAAGTACAGAAACTTTGTGAAATAGATCACCCATATAATTACAGTGCTGGTAATGATGAGTTATTTCTTTCTGCGATGAAGCAAAGCATAGAATGGCATAGAGAAAAATCAGGCTTTTATAACTCGCTTTGTGAAACTGAGGGCTTTACTAATTCAAAGCTTAAGACTATTGGCGACCTTGATAAAATACCTCATATCTTTGCTAACTTTTTTAAACGTAATGTTGTTAAATCAATTTCAGATGACGATATTACACTTCACTTAACATCTTCTGGAACGACAGGACAAAAATCACAGATGTTTTTTGATGAGTGGACCATCTCTTCTGCTCAGAGAATGGTAGCGTGGATCTTTGATCATTATAAATGGATTACTCCTAACCAAAAAACAAATTACCTTTTATATAGCTATGAACCAGAAGAAGGGGCAAAGCTAGGCACAGCATATACTGATAATTTCTTATGTGAATTTGCACCCATTAATGATGTCCATTATGCTTTGAAATACATGGGGAAAGGCAAGGGGCATAAATTTGATATCTTTGGTTGTATAGAATCATTTAAAAAGTTTGAGACTGAAAAACTTCCTGTACGAATATTTGGATTCCCTGCCTTTTTATACTTTACACTTAAACATATGAAGGACATAGGAATGACTCCACTGAAGCTTGATAAAGAGTCCCTAATCTTCTTGGGTGGAGGTTGGAAGGGAAATCAAGAAAAGGCCATAGAGAAAGTAGAACTTTATCAACTTGTAGAGGAGATGTTAGGAATCCCTAATAAAAGATTAAGAGATGGCTTTGGATCAGTTGAACATTGTATTCCCTATGTCGAATGCGAAGAACATAAATTTAGGATACCCATTTACTCCCGAATACTAATACGAGACGTTAAAACCCTTGAGCCTTTGCCGGAAGGAGAAATTGGATACTTGAATTTTATCTCTCCGTACATTACTTCTGTGCCCGCAATGTCAGTACTTATGGGGGATTTAGCTATCTATCATTCTGGCGATAGCAATAACGCTTCTCCATGGTTTGAAATTGTAGGAAGAGCAGGTATCTCTAAGAATAAATCATGTGCTATTAAGGCATCTCAGCTTCTGAATGAATTTAATACGGGAGTAGGAACATGAATCACTTTTGGTTTGGTAGAGAAATTAATAATGATGAACTGGATATAGAAATCAAATCAATAAATCTCTTAGCATCTAAATTGCTTGAACAAGAAATCTCAACTTATGATTTACTATTTACATGTGAAAAACTGTCAAAAGACCTCTATTCAAAAGGGCGAGCATTTGAGACTTTACATAAGGTCTTATCAAAAGACCTTTCAAGCTTAGAGTCTAAAGAGACCTTGGAAGAGCTTGCAGGATTTATTTCTAGAGATCAGTTAAGCAATAAAATAAAAAGAGAACTAGGAGATGAAGAGTTAAATGATCTCACAAGAATTTCCTTTAAAAGAAATATTTTTGAAACATGGAGTCCTCTGGGAATTCTCACTCATATCGCTCCTGGTAATGCTCCCGCATTATCATTTCTTGCTCTAGTAGAGGGGATGCTTGCTGGAAATAAGAATATTATAAAGCTGTCCTCAAAAGATTCAGACTTTTGTATACAAGCTTTGACAGAGTTAAGCAGTTACGATAGCTCAAAAAAAATAGAAAAATGTAATGCTGTTCTTCGAATATCATCCAAACGAAAGAATGTTTTAAAATCAATAATCAGTATTAGTGATGGGGTTTCTGCATGGGGGGGAGATGAGGCGATACAGTCGATACAATCTATGATTTCACCTGGTGCGAGATTAATACCTTGGGGACATAAGATTTCATTTGGAATTGTTTCTGAAAAAAAACTTCATTGTCATGAAGTCATTTCTAAAATAGCTGCAGATTGTATATTGATGAATCAGCAGGCATGTTCATCTCCCCAAACTATCATGTTAGCCACCTCTGATAAAAATGAGATAGATGAATTTGCGAAAAGACTATTGGATGAAATGGTTGATCTTTCAAGAGAAATGAAAGACCCAGAATTAACGATCCAAGAACAAGCTGAAATAACAAATATATCAGAAGTTGTGAGACTAGAAGGTGTTCTTGGCAAGGGAAAACTTCTTCAGTCTGAAGATATAAATTGCAGAGTCTTTATCGACTACAACGAAGGCTTAGCTTTATCGCCCCTCTATAGATCTATTTGGATTAAGCCTGTTGCTAAGAAAAACCTTATTTCAAACTTATTTCCACTGAGGCAATATCTTCAAACTTGTGGTCTGGCCTGTAACAATGATGAACTTTCCTCTTGGACAGAGTGCTTGTTAAAGGCGGGCGTTCTTCGAATTACAAATCCTGGTGAAATGTTGACATCCTATGAGGGAGAGCCCCATGATGGTGTCTATGCCTTAAGTAGATTTATGAAAAGAGTGAGATGTGAGCATGATGGACTTGTAAACCAGTATCGCGTATCAGCTTTAAATTCATCACAAAAATTGGATTCACGTCTTAGCAATAACAAAATAATGTCTAAACAAGACTTCCAAACCCAAGTTCCAGATTTGGAAAAGTCGAAATTATACTTTCGATCAGGAGGTAGTTCAGGGAAACCAGCCGTCTCTACTTTTAGCTATGAAGATTATCATACTCAGATGCAGGCTGCTGCAGAAGGTCTTTATGCCGCAGGATTAGATCCTGAATCGGATAGGGTTATAAATCTATTCTTTGGAGGAGGTTTATATGGTGGTTTCTTGAGTTTCTTTACAATCTTAGAAAAACTAAAGGCTGTTCAGTTTCCAATGCAAGCAATAGAAAACACAAAAATGGTAGCGGAAACTATCATTGAAAATAAAATAAATACGATTGTCGGTATGCCTTCATACATACTTGGTCTCTTCAAAAACAACAAAGATTTATTTAAAGAGCATAGAGTTGTAGTGAAAATATTTTTTGGTGGTGAACATTTACTTCCTGAACAAAAAAACTGGTTGTGCAATGAATTCGGTATCGAAGTAATAAGAGCCGCTAGTTATGGCTCTGTAGATGCTGGTCCTCTTGGATTTCAATGTAAGTACATGAATGGATCAGAATATCATTTAAACCATACTCTTCACCTCCTAGAGGTATTAGAACTAGAGTCAGATGATATTGTAAAAAGTAATGAGCTTGGAAGGCTTGTCTTTAGTTCAATGAAAAGAAATACTCAGAAAATAGATAGATACGATGTGGGTGATTTAGGAGTCTTATTATCTGGGCCATGTAAATGTGGACGAGAATCAAAAAGATTTGAGCTGAAAGGGCGGTCTGGTGATATCTTCAGAGCAGCGGGAACATTTTTCAATTATCAGAAATTGAGTAAAATTCTCACTGATGAGTTTAACTACTCAGGTGAACTTCAAATTGAAATCAAGAAGTCAGAAGATTCCTTAAATGAGAAGTTGATCATTGCTATCGACTCAGAAAACATTAAGAAAAATCCTCAATACGAAACCTTTTATTCAAATTATAAAGATCTTCATGAAGCAGTGGTCCTTGAAAAATGTCTAGATTTTGAAATTAAAAAAATAGCTCATCAAGATTTTCAAAGAGTGGAGTCCAGTGGAAAACTTAAACGTGTGGTGGACTTAAGATGATATATGACCTCAAGGAACTAATCACCTTTGCAAGAGAGAATTCTAAGTTCTATAGGGCACTCTATCAAAACTTAAGCAGTGATATTAGACTAGAATCTCTCCCAATTTTAAAACAGGAAGAGTTTTGGAAATCGAATAAATTTAAAAATAATGAGTTATTAACGGAAGACTTTTCAGAGGGGATTCTTTTTAAGTCTGGAGGGACTTCTGGTCATCCCAAATTCTCAGTGTTTACCGAAAAAGAATGGAGTATGTTCACTGAAGAATTTGGGAAGGGAATCTCTAACGGATTTCTCAAGGATGGCGACTATGTCGGAAATTTATTTTATGCCGGTGAACTCTATGCCTCCTTTGCATTTATTATGAAATCATTAGAAAAATGTCCTAAGAAAATTGTGCAATTTCCAATGACTGGAAATATGAGAAATAAAGATATTGTGAAAACAATTGAGGAGTATAAAATAAATGTTTTAGCAGGAGTACCTACAACATTTATAAACTTAGCAGATTATATTCAGAAAAATAAAATTGAAATAAATATTCGGTTGATATTGTTTGGAGGAGAACCTCTTTATCAAGATCAAATAACAATATTGAACCATGCCTTTCCGAATGCAGCGATTGCATCAATTGGTATTGCTAGTGTTGATGGGGGGCATCTTGGCTACTTTGATCCTAGCTGCAAAAATGGAGAGCATAAGGTTTTTAAAGACAGTACAATAATTGAAATTATTGATGA
>JABGXW010000125.1 GCA_018675575.1 Bacteriovoracaceae bacterium
ATGTAATTATTTAAGACCATTTAGTGACCATAGTTTAAGAGGATGTAATTCTTTATAACCCGAGACAGCATTGAATAAATAATTCCAAACGATGGGGTGTGGAGAGTGAATGTCATCAAGAGCTGTTCTGAGTGACATCATTATATTTCCATGTTGTTTAAAATAACCATCAATAATGAAAGGAATTGGTGTGCATTGATTGAATGCTCTGACAGGATATCTTGTGGGGTAAATATCCTCTATGCAGCCAATTCCGTGAACAATTGAGTTCTTAGAACTATCTAAGAAAGACTTTAATTCTGTGAGATTTCTTATCTCGCGTGATTTTACTTTCATTGTTTCTTGAATAATATTAGAAATAGCAAACTTCTCATTAGAAAATGAATTTGGAAAATAATCAAATTCAGGCCTACCTATAAATCTTAATCCCGAAATCTCTTTCTTATTCACATAGATTTTCTTTGGACAGTGGAGAGATGAGCATATTTTATGATCGAAAACTATATAGCATCCAACTTTGTACTTTAGTAAGTTGGGGTTATATCTATTTTTAGGTACAGATCTACATTTGGTTCTAATAGGAAGGTTAATCGTTCTTTTAAGAATTTTACTAATAACTATTCCCTCAGATAAGTCCGATGAGTTTTCAAGTCCCGGTACATAGGGCGCGCAAATCTCTTTAGCCTTCAAGGAATCATCATAACAAATTTGTAATGGCCAAGCGTCTTCGTTCTTAAATTCCATATGCAATTTTGCAAAAGAGTAGTTTGCTTCTGAGCCACAAGATCCGGAGCTGGAGTTGATTTCTCTAGGTTTTAGATGATTAATAATTCTGTGAATATTTGTAATTCCTGCATTATCTATCATTCCAGGGCAATCATGATAATCAGTCTTTAGATGACTAATGTTTAATGCTTTAGAAATACTCTTACAGTTATTCATTGGGTAGAGAGAGCTATAACCTTTTGTCCCTTTCGTTTCACATAATTTAAATTCTTGAACAAATTTCTTTGAACATATTTTAAGTTGTTTTATTGTAGGTTCTGTCTTTAATGATAGTACGTTTTGGCATTTATACTTCATTCTTGCTTTTGGAAATTCTCCATTTATTATTTTAGTCCATACATCAGATGCAAGATATACATCACAGAAATTCTCTTTGTCTGAGATTGATTCACATAAGTTTTTTAAATAGGATCTCTCAAAGAAAGGAACAAGTATTTTTAACTTTTGAGCCTGTTTTATATGACTAACAAAAAACTGTCTTCTTACGAATTCTCTGTCGGGAATTGATTCTAGTTTCTTCTTTGCAATGTCGCCTTTTTTTATAAGGTACGGGACGGTGCAAAGATATGGAGTGTATATATTATCTTGCCATTCTTTAAGTATCCCGAAGCATTGGTTTTTTGTTTTTGGCGTCGTGAAATTAATTGTTGAAATCGTTTTTTTTAAGTTTGAATTTTGAAATAATACTTTGATCTCTTTATTATTAAAGCACTTTTTCTTATAAATATATTTAAAATAATCAGCTTTGCTGACCTGAGCCGTTTCTATTTCTCCTTTTTTGTTCTTGTAAGTTATCAATAAAGATTCAATATCACCGGTGTTAATTTTAAAAAGTCCGTTTTCTAATAATGCCAAAAAAGTACATTCATTTTTTTGGGCTAACTTTAAAAATCTAAATTCAGAATGGAATAATAATGACTTTAAAAAATAAGGTGCAATCCGAACCTCTTCGAGCAGCATTAATTCATCTATGAGTTTAGGATTTTTTTCTACCTTTTCTAAAACATTTTTAAATTGGGTACTATGGCCATCAATTAATTGTTCTATGGTATCAATTGCACCTAATGATTTACACCAAGTGTTTTGAGTATAGATAAATGTTAGACCGAAAATAAATAGTAGTAAAAATCTACTCAATACTTTTTGCCAAAATTGATGCAACGTCTTCAATGTCTATATTCTCAGTTTTGCCGACTTGTGCTTTAGTTGAATTGAAATTTATCAAACAAAAAGAGCAGGCAGTTGCTAATTTCGGTGTATTTGTTTCACCGATTTGCTGTAGTCTATTTTTTGCAAGGTGCTCACCTTCAGGAAGCTCATACCACATATTTCCACCACCCATTCCACAACAAAGAGCATTATCCTTATTTTTATCCATTTCAGTTATTTTTACACCCTCAATAGACTTTAATATTTCTCGGGGGGCATTATATTGGCCATGATGTCTTCCAAGGTAACATGGATCATGAAAAGTGAGGTTTTCATCAACTTTTATATTTGGTCTTAACTTTCCGCTCTTAAGTAGGTCTGCAAGTAGTTCAGTATGGTGAATTGTATCGAAATGGCCATCTTCAAATTTGGCATACTCTTTGCCTATTGTATGAAGACAGTGGGGACAATGAGTGACAACTTTACTGAACTCATATTTTCTCATATTGGTTATATTTTCGATTGCGACTTCAAAGAATGTATATTCATCTCCAAATCTTCTGATTGGATCGCCATTACATTTCTCAGTCTTACCCATAACTGCAAAATCAACTCCGGCTTTTTTCAACAACATAATGGTGTCTTTGACGACTTTTTGATTGGCAGCATCATAGGATCCAGCACAACCTACATAATACAAATAATCAACCTTTTTACCAGTTTCAATAACAGGAATATCTAGGCCATCGGCCCAATTAAATCTATCGTCTTGAGCTATTCCCCAAGGGTTTCCATTTACTTTTATTTTGTTAGTAGCTGATGCCGCAGCAGGTGGAATATCTGCCAGCATTAGAGTTTTATATCTCTTTGCTTCGATGATAATATTGATATGTTCTATGTTCGCGGGACATTCTTCCATGCAAGCACCACATGTGGTACAAGAATCTAATTCATTGGAGACAAAAAGAGGATTAACTTCCCAAAGACTAGCATCTGTTTCGCCTTTCTTTATGACATCATAAGCTAGATCTCTTATTTTTGTGATAATAAGTTTCGGATCAAGTGGCTTACCTGCTGCATTGGCTGGACAAGCTTGTGTACATCGACCACATTCGACACAAGTGGCAAGGTCTAACCTGTTCTTAACTGAAAGCTGAGATAATTTTCCTAATCCAAAACACATATCTTCATCGTCGACAGACTCGTCGATGTCAAAATCCATTGGCTCAATAATAGCACCTCTTGTTTTTGGTGTTACTAATGCTTGAAATGGTAAGAAAAGAATATGAGAAAATTTTGTATATCCTATGGCCGCGATAAAAACCATAGTGTTAATCATATGAAAAAGCCAAAGACCCCGGTAAAATGTGGAAAGTGTAGCATCAGATAAATTTAATGATTGAAAAAGAGTCGCTAGGTAATAGCCAATCGGGGCCCATGATTTTTCCCCAATAGGCATATCCTGACCAAGAATTCGAACACCTTCAGTTAGGTACCCTATGATCACAAGACTCGCGAGCATTATGTACATATACAATTCTTCTTTTGGTTTAGTTGCACTTAAATATGGAGGTTTATTGATGTATCTTCTTGTGTAGGCGAGGCAGAGTCCTAGCAAAACAGCAATACCTGCAATATCGGCCAGAAAAGAAACTACAATATATGTAGTACCTTTAAAAACCTTAAAAGGAGTGTCGTAATGAATAGCGACTAAATCCGTTGCAATCCATAAAATAAAAAAACCCCAAAATATAAGGCCATGAAAAATGGCAACATCTTTGAGCCGTGGAGTTTTGCCTGACAAAAGAGCAGTATGAAAAAATGACTTTATATTTAATTTTTTTGGAAATAGCTCAGCTAAGCCCGCTTTAATACCTTTGTTGCCAGTAATAAAAATTAACTTCTGATGGATGCCTTTCATCATGGCCAGCATACTTAGAGCTAATAATACATACATAGCGAATTTATAAGATGCTGGTATATTCCACATAATTTCTCGAGTTGCTAATTCAAGGCCTTGATTCATTGTATTCTCCATATTCAAAGATATTTTCACATATTAATTATTAAATGTTAAAAATAGAATAGTTTATTTGATTACATAATTAAACGGAAATCGGCCCATATATGAGTATTTTTGAACCCCGATTAGACTTTTTTGTGACAGCAATTTTTTCACTGATTTTGCTAGGGAAAATTGTCTTTATTGACCATAAAAATCTAAGAAAGTTTAAGGCAACAACATTTTTTATTTTTCTATTAATTATCCCAGTCATTTCACATTATTTTCCTACTCTTTTTTCAATAAAACATTATCTCTCAATTCAATTTGGATTATTTGGGATTGTATTAGGACTAATTTTCACTCATTTATTTATCAAGATAAATATTTCTGCGGCCAATGTGGATAATAATGAAGATTTTAACGCCAAAATCAATAAGCGAAAAATAAGTGTCGTAAAAAAGCTACCAATTCTATTTGGCGTTATCGCATTCACGTTGGAGAATAATTCTGATATTTCCCACATAGACTTTCTTTGTTTAGTGGTTACGCTTTGCGCATTTTTGATTTATGCATCTGTAAAGCAAGATTTTAATGGGAAATTGATAATATTATCTGGATTTACTTTTACTTTATTGCTTCAAGTTTTATTATCATATAATGAATTAATATTATCGATTCCTTTTCGAATAGCTCATGGTCTATTATGGATCATGTCAGTTTATTTGATTTATTTATTTGAAAAAGAAAAAGAGGAATATTAAATTGAATAAAAATATAAAATTAACGTCTTTACTGCTTGCAGCTCTTCTTTTGTTAGTAAATTGTGCAAAAGTAGAAACACTAAACTTAAAATCCCATACTTTTAATAAAGTTCCCGAATATGTTATCTGGTTTCAAATCGCAGGACTCGACGAAGAGCATCTTGCAATGCTTCGGTTTAATTTAAAAAATGAAGAATCTAAAACATCTTTTGAGTCTGCTAGGTGTATAGGCAAAGCATGGGTATATAATTTATACGACCTAAGACCTGTTTCTAGAAATAGCTTTCAAGCACAATTGTCTTCTTCAAAAAATATTCGGGGTACATGTTCTGATTTAAATCAAAAACCATTCTGGAGCAAAATAGCAGATGAAACATACCAGGTAGGGATCTTTGAAACAGGAGCAAGTAAAGGACAATCCTTCTACAATTATTCACAATGTAAGAATGATCAATTTAGTAAAAAATTTATTATATGGAGCATGAGTCGACCACCAAACAGAAAAAGATCCCTTATTTTATCTGAAAGAGAATATATTCCTGGTGCACATTATTATGATCCGTCTTGTAAGGAAAGTGGTGTTTGCTACACGAATATTCAAAATAATGCTTTAAACATTTGGAAAAAGTTTAAAGATAATAATGGAAGAAAGATATTTATTCTGAGAGATTATTCCTATTTGAATGCACTTTCCAGAGGAAAGATTTTAGAAGCGAGAGAAATCTTAGCGGAATTTGAAAAAATACATAAACTATTTAAATCTAAATTATTATTAGGGAAAAGTAAGCTATTGCTCGTTACTTCTGGTGCAGCTCAAAAGTTCGAGTTTCCAAAAAAGGGACAAGATTGGGCTCGTTTTGAAAAGTATGGGGAGAAAATTATTTATCGATCAAGCTCCTTGCTATCGCCAGTTATTGCCGAAGGTGACTCTTCAGAAAATTTTTGTGGAATATTCAATGAAAGTGAAATTGGCCAAAGAATATTTTGGACACCAAGTAGAAAGAAGTTAGAAGTTTTTAACTTTTAAATATTTCTCTTTTTAATATGTAATTTTTTTTACAGTAATCACACCTGATCTCAAGCTCATGTTTGTCTAGAAAAACTTCTTCTAAAGATTCAGTTCTAATTAAGGACCAAATACCTTCGATCATTTTTTCTTCTGAGCACGGGCAGGAAAGTTTTATTTGCTTAGTCTGTAAGTGTGTCAATCCAAGTTTTTTAAATTCAACAATTAGCTTTTCGCTTTCGCAATATGCTTCACTGAAAATATGATTAACCTGAGACGATATATTTTTCCAATACTCTTCAAGACAGATATTTTTTTGCGTATCACTCGATCTTGTTGGTAATTTAGCCAAATAAATAGACTGATCACTATGTTCTGTTAAATATATCTCTGCATTTAGCTGATGTGACTCCTTAAGGAAAATATTTGCAACAGTTGCAGTGGCTGCATTCTCGAGGCCAACAATGCTTGTGTATGGGGTTGAACGGCCTTGGAATAATTTTGAAAATCTCAGCTCACCTTTTATTTTGGAAGGGAATAAATCAAGGTCCGCAGGAAACAATAATGTTCTAATGTTTCCATTTTCTGAACATTCAAGCTTAAATCTAAAGTAGGGATCATTGGAATCAATAAACAAACCAAGGCCTTCATTATTCTTTAAGGTGGAGATGAGATGGACATTGGTAAGGATAAGTTCTCGAAAAAAAGCAAAGCCTTGATTCTTTACATCATGAATCAATGCTAAATCGTTGATGAGCTTTTGACCTTCTAGAAATCTAACTTGAAAGTTATTTGTTTGATCTAAAAAACTTATTAATTTTGAAGTTCTTAACATGACGTTAATTGCCTTTTCCTATATGATTTTCTTATTTTTACTCGTTGCTAAAAGACTTGTAAATAGAGGCCCATAATGCTTAGCGTAACGCCCTACATTGAATCTGAACATATCTATGGACTTGAATTTAAGTCTTCCCAATTAGAAAGAAAAACAATAATTGTTTGTCCGAATCCTAATATGGCCGACGATTTCAGAGAAAAACATAGCAAGACCCTTAATGCGGGAAATAGTGAAGTTATAACTATATCTAAATTCTTGAATGATCTGATTAAAAATAAATTAACGGATATCGAATTTACCAGAAAGTCCGAATTATTACTGATTCTAGCGGGAGTTTGGAAAACAAAATTTAATTATCTTCCTAAAGAAACTTTTTTGCAGTCATTCCAATATTTCACAGATCTTCGCTCTTATACTTTCGATAAAGAGTTAATTAATGAAGTATTAGAGCGGCTTGATCAAACTTTTCAGCAAGCAATTGAAATCTTTTGGTTGATCGCTGATAATGCTGACATGGGTATTAATGATGAGCACAAGGCCTATCATTTACTTGCTGCTTATTTTCGTGAGGCCTATGATCTTGATGATTCAGATTCTAATTTAAATGAAATAGACCGAGACTTTGTTTTTTATGGCTTTACCCATCTTTCTGGAAGTCAGATCGACTTTTTAAAGTCCCTTGGAATTAGAAATGATGTCTACATACCGCTTCCTGCCTCCGTTTTAAAAACGAGTAAGAAGTCTGATTGGATTAATTGGCTAGAAAACCAAGACTATGATAATCTTAAAAAACTATCTTCTAAAGAAGATAAACCTCAAATCAATATTGTAACTTTCCAAAAGAACAGACTTGGGGCATATCTTAGTAATTTTGCAAAAGCCAGTAATGATTCAGATCTTGATGTCTATATATCAAAGAAAAATCCTACATTTTTAGAATTAAATGAAATTTCTATCGATGGCGCATCTTTTAAATCTCTTTCGGGTATGCTTGATCCAGCTTTAAAAAAGATACAATCTTCTCTGTTAGAAAAAGTCAAAATATCTAATTGTAGTTCAGATGAAGTATTAGAATTCTTGGATCAGATTTCGAGCTCTGCTTTCGAGATTAAAACACGAGTCGATTACCGCCTTATTAAAGTTACTCAATTGTATAAAGATGCCCTAAAAGAAATGGTAGCTCTCTCTCAGGCCTTTATTGATATTGATATCTTCACGCTCTTTATTTTAAATGAAATTGTTCAGTTAAATATTCCACGAATCTATAATTTTCCGCTGTCAAAAAATGGAGTGACTACAGCAGTAAAAGGCTTAGAGGCTATTGAGGGGTTTGACTCAAATAAGAAAACTATTATTATTGCAAAATCTGGATATGGAAAATTAAAGTCATCTGAAGCCGTATATCATGAAGACATCATGGAGATTCTAGCTTCAGTAGGACCCGTGAGACGAGCAGAGTTCGAATATCAAATACTCCGTCATAAATTATTAGAAGTTCTTTCATCACCCAATACAATTCTATTTATTGAAGAGGGAATTATTGAAAATGACCCCTGCTGGAGTGACATATTAAATTCTTGCAATTTAAATAAAAATGAATTTGAAACATCAGATTTATCGTTAAATAGAAAAGATCCAATGTTAAAACTAAAAAGTAATAGAAAGGAATTATCTAACCGATTTTCAGCATCTAGAATTCAATCATACTTAGATTGTAAGCAAAAGTTTTTCTTTAGTTATATTAATAAGCTGGATACTTGGTACCGACCACTAAATCGTATTATGCCAAATGACCTTGGAACAATGGAGCATGAAGTAATTGAAAAATACCTCACAATGAATGAGATATTTGATTTTGAGAAACATGAAAAATTATCAAAAGAAATTCTCGATAAGTTTATAAGAGAGAATGTGATTGTATTAGAATTTCTAGAATATGAAAAATATATTATTGAAATTAGAAATTACTCACGTTCAGGTATAAATATACTGCTTAATATAAAAGAAATTGATCCTTACTGTAAATTTCGTTTCGAAGTAGCTATTGATATGAAGGAAGACTATGATCTTATTGGATTTGTGGACTGTATAGTTGAAACGAATATAGGCATAATGATTTTCGACTTTAAAAGATCGGCTGCAAGTATTCCCTCCTTCAGCGGATGGAAAGAATATAGTAAAATACAATTATGGTTCTATGCCAATTACGCTGGTATTAAAATTGATGATATTGCGTGTCTTGGGTACTTGAATTTGTCCGACATTGAAAACTCTCTCATATTACCAACCTCAACTGATGTATACTCAGAACTTTTTGGAAAGATTGGTAGTAAAATTAATAAAAAAGAATTTCCTTTCATAGAGCTCTGTAATGCATTTCAAGAATTTTGCCACGATACTATTTGTGAAATTAGAGAAGAGAAAGACTTTTTGGCAAATCCAAAAGATAATTCTGTTTGTACCTATTGTTCAGTTTCAAATGTTTGCAGCAGGGGGAGAATTTAATGTCTGATAATGAAATTAATTCACATCCTTCGTTGAGGGCCCCAAATAAGGAGCAAAAATTAGCAATTGAGCATACCGGGGGAATGCTTCTAGCAGCAGGAGCAGGATCAGGAAAAACATTTGTCTTGGTTGAACATATTATTTATCTCATCAATAAGTTTTTAGAGGAAAAAGAAGAACTTGTTATAGAAGAACTTGAAAATGAAATGAAGATTTATCTTTCAAAAATAGTTTTGATGACTTTCACAAATAAGGCTGCAGGGGAATTATCTATTCGCCTTAAAAACAGACTCGATGATGAACTTTCTTTAAACTCGTGTGTGCATAAGAACTTCCATCTTGCCATTGATGCAATAGAATCGATGACAGTAGGAACTATACACGGATTTTGTTTTAAATTGCTTAATCAGGGATTTTTCCCCAATATTTCAAAAGGTGTTGCTGTTATTGATGATATTGAATCAAAACATAGAATTGAGTCATTAACTCGGCAATGGTTTGATGAGCTTAATAAAGATGAAACAACGACAAAGTTAGTAAAAGATATTTTTTTTAGGCATTACGATCAGGTTATAACCTCAATGTGTGGAATTTTTGGAAGCCCTGATCTACGAATGCATTGGAATAAGCTTGATATTGATGAAGCACTTAATTTCAACCTTGAAGACATTTTTAATATCATTCTTCATGAAAAAGGAATTTTAAATCCTTTAGAGTCTGATTTTAACCTGGCCATCTTCGAGGAACATAAATCAAAAAAATGGTTTACCTTCATAGAACTATTTGAAAAAAATAAATCAGATTTAGATTTTGGAGAGATAGAGTCATTAAGGAATTTATCGATTCTTTTAGAGGGATTAAGGTCCGCTAGAGCGCCGAGCAAGATCGAAAATGTTGATATGGTTAAAGATTATCTTGGTAATTTGCGTTTACTTAAAAAAGAATTGCCAGAGTTATTAGAAAATATAGAGATGTATTACGATCATAAAGATACATATTGCAAATCGCAAATTTCATGTTTTAAGTCTGCCTTTGATTATATTAATAAACATTATTTTGAAGAATCTGGATTAACCTTTTCAGATTTAGAGTTTTTAGTTTTAAAGGGGCTCGAAACACCAGAGATTGTAAAAAGAATTTCAGATTCGTATCAATACTTTATTGTAGATGAATTTCAGGACACCTCAGAAGTTCAGTTTCAGATGATCACACAACTTATCAATAATGATTTTAACAAATTATTCTGCGTAGGAGATATGAAACAAGCGATTTATGGATTCAGAGGAGGGGAGCTTGGCGTTTTCAAGGCCTGCATGAAGCGTGTTAAAAATATTTCAATGACTAATAATTATAGATCTTCTAAAAATGTCATTAATTTCAATAATCAATTATTTTTCAATATATTTCCAAAATCTTATAAATTTTCGGGAAAAGAAATAGACCCCGTTCCTGTAGAATTTCAATCTTTTCCAGATGTCTCAATTAATGGAGAGGGAGACATATTCAAGAGGGCCGTCACCATCTTAGACGAACAAGGCCCATTGAATGCAAATAAAACCAGTCAGGTCGACTATGCGGAATCATTAAAAATATATGAACAGATAAAATTCTTCGAAGAAAAGAACGAAGGGAATGTTTGCATTCTCTATAAAAAACTTTCACCATCAAATTATCTAATTTCAGAATTAATCAAAAATAATGTCGGTTTCACTGCACAGATTAAAATCCCATCTAAGGAAGACTTTAATTTAGGTCTTTTTTACTTGTTTTTAAATATATTAGTAGGTGATTATAATGTTGAAGGAGAAGAATTTAAGACAAATTTAAAATTAATAAATGCGTACCTTGAAACTTTAGGTATTTCAGTAAGTGAAAGCTTGCAAGACTCAATACAAAAATTTATAAAAAATCATAAACTAATTGGCCTAGTCGACTCCTTCCAAAAGTTTTTGTTTGAAATGAAACTCTCAAACTCTAATTTTGAGAATAATATAATAACAATTCAAAAAATTATAAATCTATCACATGAAGACCTAGGGCATGCGAAATTATTATTTGAAGAAAATTTTGAAAATAGATATTCAATTGATTTTAGATATGGTGAAAACTCTTCAAATGTTATTATCATGACAGCACATGCCTCAAAAGGACTTGAATTTGATCATGTCATTTTGGGCGGGACACATTCTAATGCACGTAAGAGGGGCAATGATTCTTTTTTAGGTAAAACACCAGGTAGTTTCAAGTGGAAGGCGCATTCTTCTCAAAAAAGGCCCTATCAAACGCCACAGTTATTGTTGGAGAGGGCTTTAGAAAAAAAGAAAGAGTTTCAAGAGTCTAAGAGATTATTTTACGTGGCATGCACAAGGGCCATCAAATCTTTATCATGGGTTGACTTGAAAGGTTCAAAGTCTGAATTAAGTTATGGGGGAGAGTCTTGGATTGATGGCATAAGATCATTTGAAAATGATTTTGCGAATAATTCTAAGCAGGTTCTCACGGAGATCAAATCAAATATGAAATATGAAGACATTGATTGGACTTTTAGTGACGAGGAAATAAATGCATTCAATAACCGTCCTCCAATGTTTCATGTAGATGAATTAGGAAATTATCATAAAACATCTTTGAATAATGAAAGTTTAACAGATTCTTATCTTGGAACATTATGTGAACTCTCTGTTACAAGATTATCAAATTTAATTGAATGCCCCCGTAAGTTCTATCTCGCGAATATCCTCAAACTTTCTGGCGAAGAGATTAATGTAGATGAAAATGTAAAATTATTTGAAGAAGAAATTATTACAAAGCATGATGGTGATGATCATATCAATAAAAACGTAATAATTGATATTGCAAAAAGCTCGGCGACAAGAGGTACAAAAATTCATTCTGCTATTGAGTACGCCATAAAGAATGATTTTTTCTTGCCATCAGACTTAACAGATAAGAGAGACATTGAGGCGGTAAATTATGTTATTGATTTACTTTCGGAGTATAATAATCAAGTACACTTAATTTCTGAAGAACCTTTAAAATTTTTATTTTTTAATTTTATGATTTCTGGAATTCCGGACCTTGTTATCTTAAATAATTCAAATTGTGTTGAGATTTGGGACTATAAAACAGGAAGTAATAAAGTTGAAAACCCTGCCTATAAGATGCAGCTTATGTGTTATGCATACGCCTGTGTTCAGCTTGGCCATTGTCTTGCGAGCGATAAGATTAAATGTAAGCTTGTTTATGTTGATCAAAAAGATATAGTTTTATATCAATACTCATTTGACCAATTAACTCAAGAGCTCTTTGGAATTTGGAAAAAAGCTGATTGTTTTGATGAAGTAAATCCCAATCATTGTTCGAAATGCCAATTCGGAAATATGTGCCCAGATATTTGATCAAGTACTTTTAAAATTCATAGCTATGATAGAATAACTATATGATTATAAAGGACTAATTCCCGTTTTAATTGTTGGAAATAGGCCATAATATGGATCTCTTAGCGAGCAGGATGCTTATGATTAATAAATGTAATTTAATATTATTTCTACTAGTTATATCTTTTTTCTACACTGTCCCACAGAGCGTCTGGGCGGGTGAGTCGGATACTTATAATTTTTCATGGTTAGATCCTGATAAAGAAGTTTATGTACTTCAAAACAGACGATACAGAAAAGCAAATCGCCTTCATGTTTATGCAGGTGTTGGAAAAACCTTGTCTGGTGCATTTGTTGATTCATCAAATATTCAAGGACGTGCGGGTCACTACTTTATGGAAGAGTATGGGTTCGAAGTTATCTATTCAAAAAATTCAGGAAAGGAAAATACGACCGCTGCAAATGTTAGAGATAATGGATCAGGGACTGGTTCTCGTCCGTTTCGAAGGATAGTGGATACATATTACGGGGGGATGTTTCTCTGGTCACCCTTCTATAGCAAAATCAACACATTTAACACGATAATATACTACGATTGGATTTTTGGTGCAGGGATTGGAAAGATAAAAGAATCAAATAATGCAGATGAATTCCAGGTGAGTGCAGGATCTTTTCCCGACACAATTGAGGAACATAATGCGATCCTTTGGAATATAGGAATAAAAATATTTTTAGGAGCAAGTATTAGTGCGAGAATAGATGTCACGGCAGTTCATTATCAGGCAACTTCACCAGTTGTAGGCTCACCTGAAAAGCTTTGGAATGATAATTTTGATTTAGGTTTAATGCTTGGCTATAACTTTTAGGTAGTATTGATGATTAAAAACTTTATTAGAAGTATTCTTTTACTAACCTCATTGACACTTCCATATGTCTCTTATGGTAATATGAGTGAGGCATGGAGTTCTCTTCGGAAATCGAGAGGAAATATATCTAATTATGTAAATGTCATAGAAGAATTAGTGGATGAAGGATTATATTTTACTGCTATTCCTTATATCAAAGAATATCTGATTCAAAATACAGGTAGAAGAAACAAAAAGCTAGACTACTTGATAGATGAGGTGATTACAAAAGTTGGAGTTAAGCAATTCGAGGTATTGCCATCGAAATATCTATTATCATCTAGATCGCCTATGCTTTCTTATGTCTTAGCTAAAAAGTATTTTAGAATCGGAAAATACAATAAAGCTCTTTCGGCCTTAAACGGAACAATTCCAGGTAGTCATCCCGCTAAACCATATGCCTTATTATTAGAAGGAAGTGCTTTTTCAATTCTTAAGAAAAAATCATCCGCTAAAGCTGCTTTTAAAGAATGTATCTCATTAAGTGACTCGTTTATTTCAAAAACAGATTTTCAAGATAGAAAAAGACAACTAGAAATGAATAGAGATTATTGTATTCTCGGAATTCCTAGAGTTGAATTTGCAAAAGGAAAATTTGATGATGCGGATTTATCTTACCTTGATCTTATGAAGTCAAGCTATGTTTGGCCTGAAATATTATTTGAAGAAGCTTGGAATAGTTTTTATCAGCGTGACTATAATAGAGCATTGGGGAAATTGGTGACCTATAAAGCACCTGTCTTGGATTATATCTTTAATCCTGAAGTTGAAATTTTACGTGCTCTTACATATTTAGAACTATGTCTTTGGTCTGATACAAAGAGAGTTGTGAATAATTTTTATAATAAATTTCAACTACCATATCAGCAATTAAGATTTTTTCTTAAAAAACATAGAAGAGATTATAAGTACTTTTACCTCTTGGCCAAAAGCGCTTCAAAAGGAAGAGAAAGAGGTTCAAAGCTTCTCAGTCAAATGTTGAAGTCTGTCTTAAGAGATCCGGCATTTATTGAACTGTATCGTTCCTTTCATTTCGGAAAATCAGAAATTAAATATATAAAATCAATGCAAAATAAGAAATTTGCAAGAATCTTAAATGTGAACTTAAAAGAGTCATTATTATTACAGAGAAATTTAATAGGGGCCTACGTTCGTAAGAGCTTGCATTTAATGTCAAGTATGGTGAACAAAACAATGCAAGATATGAGTTACATAAAGCTTGAGGTGTTGGCCCGAAAAAAGGGTGAACTATATCAAACAGGATCAATGAATCGAGGTCGTGGTGATATCAAATATTTAACAAGAAATGATAAACAGTATTTCTGGAGTTTTAATGGTGAGTTCTGGGCAGATGAATTAGGAGACTATGTTTTCTCTCTTAAATCGGAGTGTGTGAATGAACCGTAGTATTGGCAAACAGATTATTATTCCTCTAGTCTTAATTATTTTCATAATAAGTTTGCCAGCATTTTCTAATTTAGAAGCAAGAAGATCTCAAATATTAAATCTCATACAAGAAGAATTGACTGAAGTGAGAAGACTAAATAAGCAAAATGGTAGTAGGAACCCGCGACTTCTTTTAAGGATGGCAGAGTTGTTCCTTGAAAAAGCACGTCATCTGAAAGAACGAGAAAATATTAGATTCTTAAAAGTACCAGCAGAGCAAAGGCTACGCAAAAATAAAAGATACTTTTTCAAGACCTCTAGAAAGTATTTTATTCTTGCACAAAAGACCTGCCGATACATTCTAAAGAGATTTCGTAAATTATCAGGTAGAGGGAGCGTATATTATATACTTGCGTACAACTCAAAAGAGTTTCAAAAACATGCAAATGCTGAGAAGTACTTTAAGGCGGCCATAAAGTATTCCCGAAAAGGTGAAGAAATTAACTACAAATCAAAACTTGCATTGGCAGAAATCTTTTATAATAAGAAGATGTACAAAAGGGCAATACCTCTTTATGAGCAATCATTAAAAAGAATAAACGATCAATGGCTAACTAAGGATACATATAATCTAGCATGGTGTTACTTTAGAATTAATAGACATAGTAAGGCCATAGCAAAATTGAGAAAGGTTTATAGTTTAAGTAAAAGCAATAAATATATAGACATGAAAATACATGTCGAAAGAGATCTAGCCTATTTTTACACTTCAGCAGGTAAAACATCCCAGGCTGTTAAATTTTATAAAAAAGTTGGAGCTGATATATCCAAAAATCTTATAAAAGTATCGAAATTTTTAATAACTCAAGCGAAATTCTCGGCAGCGGAAAAGACATTACAACAAGCTCTACGATACGGAAAAAATGAAGCAGAAAAGATTTCAATTCACATAGAACTTTTAAGTCTTTATGAGAAATTTGGTAATGTGAAGAATCACTTAAGATCAACTAAGCTTTTATTAAAATATCATATCGATAAAAAGCTATCTAAAGATGAATACGATTCTTTGAAGTTTCATACTCAGTCTAAAGCTGCTCTACTTCAAAAGCAAGCAGCGAGTAAAACATATAGCAGAATGAAGAAAGTAAGAGATAGAAAAGCTCGCTATGCAGTTCAATATTTTGATATTTTAGCAAAA